>DNLG01000016.1:0-2304 GCA_003488525.1 Bacteroidota bacterium
CTGTATCAAGCCTTCGGTTGGGAGCCCCCTACGTTTGCCCATGTGCCGCTGCTGCTCAATCCGGACCGATCCAAGATGAGCAAGCGTCACGGCGATGTGATGGTCCGTGACTTTGCACGAAAGGGATTTTTCCCCGAAGCACTGGTGAATTTTGTTGCGCTGTGCGGCTGGAATCCGGGCTCGGATAACGAGTTCTACTCCATGCAGGACCTGATCAGCAGCTTCACCCTTGAGCGCGTCAACAAGGCCGGCGCAGTCTTCGATTACCAGAAGCTCAACTGGATGAACGGCGAGTATCTCAAGCAGCGCGACGCACAGGACCTGGCCCGCGAACTTCATCCCCTTCTGGTGGAACGGGGCTACCCGCACATTGAGCCCTCATACGTGGCTGACGTGATCGTGCTCGTACGTGAGCGCGTGGCATTTCTGAGCGACGTTGCCGAGTTTGCCGACTATCTGTTCGGTGATGTGCTTCCGCCACTGAGCGACGAGGCATCGGCACTTTTATCCGGCAACGACAAAATATCTGTGGCCATTGATTCGTTTCGCAAGGGGCTCGTCCCATCGGTTCTGGAAGATGCCGATGCATTCAAGGGGCTTGCACAGCAGAGCGCAGAGGCGGCCGGTATCAAAATGGGGGCCCTGCTGAAGCCACTGCGACTTGTGCTGACGCACCGAGAGGTGGGGGCAGACCTTTTCCGTACCGTTCAACTTCTAGGATTGGATCGATGCCTGTCGCGACTCGACGCATTTTTGTCGCCCTCGTGATCTGCGCGGCGACGCTGACAGCGTGTTTCACCACGCCACGTCCGACCGCGTCAGCCCCCTGCGTAACCGACAAGACACGTGAGCTCACGATCCGATGGGGCACGCAGGACGACTCTCTGAATGTTATCGACGTCTACCGTATGAACACCAAGGGAGAGATCTTTCATTACCGTGGCCGCGTTGCTGAAACCGTCCCCGACGAGTATCTGCTGCACATCGATCAGTCGGAGTACTGCGCAAGTGCCTCCTCGGTGAACGCCTGTTTTCTGAAGACGCAGGCCCTAAGCACCGGCGCTCGCAAGACACGTTTCGTGGAATACTTCAACCCGGCCACAGACGTATATTTACGCGCTGCATGGAACCCTGACCTGCAGACATTTCAGAGCAGGGACATGCGCAAGGAATACGATCAACTGATGAGCCTTATCTCGAAATGAACCCGTCGCTGAAGATCCTCATCGTCGATGACAATCGCGATTTCTCGGCGACCATTGCCGACGTCGTCCGCTCGCAGGGGTGGACGCCGGAGGTCTGCAATAGCCCAGAGCAGGCGCTGAGCTTCCTTTCCAGGAATAGCGCCGAGGTTGCCCTGATGCTGCTCGACATTGAGTTCGGCAGCGAGTCATCGATGACGGGCATCGACGTCCTGGGTCGCTCGATCCGAGAATTCCCTGCCATTCCGGTGATCATGATCTCGGGCAAGGGCACGATCGAGATGGCCGTGCAGGCCACGAAGCTGGGCGCGATCAACTTCATCGATAAGTCGACGCTCAGCAACGATCGGCTGGTGAATGTGCTTTCGAGTTCGATGGACCGACTGCGCAGTGCGGCAAGCGAAGAGGATCGCCGGCGCATCATGGAAGCGCAGGGAATCGTTGGCAAGAGCCGTGCAATGATGGAGGTGGCAGATCTGATCCTGCTCTACGGCCGCACGGATTTGAACGTTCTTGTCCTCGGTGAGACCGGTACGGGCAAGAAGCTCGTTGCTCAGGCCCTGCATGCGGTTAGCCGTCGCAGCAAGCATCCATTCGTCACGGTCGATATTCCGAACATTCCACGCGATCTGTTTCAGAGCGAACTCTTCGGTCACAAACGCGGCTCGTTCTCAGGAGCAATGGAGAACAAAGTGGGCCTCTTTCAGAAAGCCCACAAAGGATCGCTCTTCATGGATGAGATCGGCGATATGCCGCTGGAGCTGCAAGCCAACCTCCTCCTTCCGATGGAGCAGGAGGGCGTGCGCCGGCTCGGCTCGGTCGAGGTCGAACCAGTTGACATCCGCTTTATCAGCGCGACGGACCGTGACCTGATCGCCGCGATGGCCGAGGGCACATTCCGCGATCAGCTCTATCATCGTCTGCGCGAGTGTGAGATCTTCATCCCACCACTGCGTGAGCGACTTGACGATGTTCCGGTGACGGTGGACTTTTATGTTGCCAAGCACAACCGTGAGACGGGCGATTCCAAGACCGTCTCCCCTGCCGCCATCGACTACCTGTGTCAGTACCACTGGCCCGGCAACGTGCGCGAGCTGCGCAA
>DNLG01000016.1:2544-2711 GCA_003488525.1 Bacteroidota bacterium
GACGCCGCCCGCTCGGCCTCCATGCCCGTGACGGCTGCTCAGCCCCCTGCCCCAAGCGCAGCTCAGTCCGCCCCCACCAGCACCGAGCCCCCGGGCGACGACCGCTCAAAGATCGAACAAGCCCTTACGCGCACGGCCGGCAACGTCTCCAAGGCCGCTGCCATCCT
>DNLG01000022.1:0-1193 GCA_003488525.1 Bacteroidota bacterium
TTCGTGATGCCAGACGAGAACGTGGTTGTGACGGCTAGCCTTGACACCCTGCCAGCGTATGAGATCAAGGAAGAGCTCATCATTGGTGCTGAGCGTCCAAAGCGTGTGTATCACGTTCTGCCGCCGACACTTCGCGGAGTTGTCTTTCTGTATCACGGAACCGGAGGCAGCGCCCGCGGCTGGCTGCCGGGCTCGGTCGAAAACTTCACATTCGTCAAGGACCTTATCGCAGCCGATCTGGGCGTCATCATCACCGAGAGCGAGGAGACCACAGCGCAGAAGGATATAAACGGTGATGGCTTCATCCGTTGGGATGTAGCTCCCCCACTGCCTGATGCGAGCATCGACTACCTGAATCTGCGTGCGATTCTCGATACGCTCATCAAGCGTGGCAGCATTTCTGCATCGGTGCCGCTCTTTGGTGTAGGCATGAGCAACGGGGGCGCGTTCGCCATCCCCTGCGCGCAGGCACTCGGCATGAAGGCAGCCGTCAGCTACTGCGCAGCGGGTCGGGTAAGCAATGCCTCGATCATCAACACTGCGTCTCTGTGGATGATGGCCGCAAACGACGACAATGAAAATGTGGGTCAGGCAGGAAACCTCGACGCGATCGAACTTGCACGTCGACTCCAGGAAAGGGGCGTAAAGTCCGGTGCGGTGATCCGCAAGCCCCATCCCATCTATCCCGAGATCTTCACACGGGCCGGGTCGAGCGAATCCGTCTCGCGGGCGATCGTTTCCAATCTGCGTGATGGTGGACATCTCGATGAACGCGGGTATATGCGCCGCACGAGCGACGCAATTGCCGCTGCTGTAATGGCAGACCCAACGTCATACCCGGCGATCCTGTCACAATCCGAGATCTCGCGAAACGCGATCGTCAACACACTTGGCGCCGCCCATGCAGAGCACAAGTTCTTTTCGGACCTGGGCAAGCAGACTATATCGTGGTTGCTTGACGTTCTTGATGGCACATCGAATGTCGATACAGAAGAGATTGGCGACCCGGTTGAATGTACCGATGTCTACGATCTACAAGGCAGACACCTCCGGCGCATCGCACAGTCTGAAGCCCAACACATAGAACCGATAGTCTCAGCCTACGGCATGGGGCCATTCTTGCTGGTGAAACGTCACGCCTCCGGTAGTGTGCGAACGACTGGTGTCTTGGGTCGTTAGTAGCTCAACCGTTA
>DNLG01000022.1:1442-2672 GCA_003488525.1 Bacteroidota bacterium
ACATGTGTCCTCACCCCACCCAATGCTCGATCGGCTTTGTGAGGAACGTCTCGACGGGGATTCCATCGCCCCCTACAAGAAGGGTACGGGAGGGGGCGAATTGTTTCCCAAATGCACCCGTTCCAGAGTGATACACGGGGGCTGGACCGCTTTTAACTTCGATAGCGGTGAGCCGACGTTTGGAGCTTACCACGAAGTCCACCTCGTAGCGACCGTCGCGCCAGTAAAACAGTTCGCATGTGCCCAGGAGGGCTGCATTGGACAGATGTGCCCCAACAGCCGATTCGACAAGGTGGCCCCAGAACGAGGGATCTGAGCGTGCCTCTTTGAAGGTTCTCTTGCTGCTGGCGGACATCAGAGCCGTGTTGAGCACTTGCAGTTTTGGACTCGAGGCGCGCTGACGTGCGGTGTCACCGGCATACTTCTGAAGTCCACACACGAGGCCGGCGCGTTCAAGAAGCTCGAGATAGTGGGCAAGCGTGACTGTGTTGCCCGCATCCTGAAGCTGACCAAGCATCTTGGTGAACGAGAGCTCGCGTCCGGAGTATTGGCAAGCAAGGTCAAACAGCCGCCGTAGGAGCGCAGGCTTATCTACGCGCGTCAGGAGCAAGACGTCACGGGCGATGGATGTCTCGATTAGACTATTCAGTACGTAATGTCGCCACCTGTCCGGACTCTTTATCAGCGGAGCAGCTCCCGGATAACCACCATAAAACAAGTACTGATCAACGTTCCAACCGAAGGCACTCTGCATTTCCGGGAACGACCAATGTGGCATGGTGATCGTTTCGAATCGTCCGGCTAAACTCTCCGATAAACCCTGAGCGATCAACAAGGGGGCTGATCCGAGAACTACTACCCTAAGGGGCCTCTTTGCTCGTGAGTCTTCGTCCCACAGCCGCTTAACCGTCTCTGACCAGTGCGGAATTTTCTGAATCTCGTCCAAGACCAGCACCGCACCCCGCTTTCCGACAATGCTCAGCCGTGCAGCTTCCCACTGCTGCGTAATCCAGTCCGTACCGCGCAACGATGGCTCATCCGCAGTTGCGAATGTTACCGGAAGAGTAAGTTCACTCGCCACCTGCTCAACCATGGTTGTCTTCCCAACCTGTCGAGGTCCGGCTACTACCTGCATGAACCGTCGCGGCTCGGCAAGCCGTTTCTGCAGCACTTCAGCATGGCGGCGTCATATGATGGTTGGTCGTTTACTCATTACACTGAGCAAATTTA
>DNLG01000092.1:0-161 GCA_003488525.1 Bacteroidota bacterium
TCGCGCGATCGCCATTCCCATGCATGGCCGTATGATGCATGACCAGCAGGGCAATCAGACCTATCAGGCCTATGGGAAGGAAGGCCAGTTCATCAACAGCGTATCACGCGGCGAACTGAACAAAACTCTGCTCAGTGCCGCCGAGAAGGCCGGCGTTGAGA
>DNLG01000092.1:441-21682 GCA_003488525.1 Bacteroidota bacterium
GTTCACGCTTGATGGCGATGTGCTTTTCGGTGCGGACGGCGCTTTCAGTCAGGTGCGCGGACGTATGCAGATCACCGACCGGTTTAACTACTCTCAGTCCTACATCGAGCACAGCTACAAGGAGCTTCATATCCCGGCGGATCAGGCAGGGGGCTTCCGGATCGAGAAGAACGTGCTGCATATCTGGCCGCGACACAGCTTCATGATGATCGGGCTGCCCAATGTCGACGGTAGCTTTACATGCACGCTTTTCCTGGCACATAAGGGTCCGGTCTCCTTTGAGCAGCTCACCACGCCGCAAGCCGTTCGTGGTTTCTTCGAGGAATACTTTGCCGACTCGATTCCCCTGATGCCCTCACTGCTCGATGACTTCGCCTCCAATCCGGAATCATCCCTCGTTACGGTGCGCTGCAGTCCATGGGTGCTGCAGGACCGCGTAGCGCTTATTGGCGACGCGGCACACGCGATCGTTCCGTTCTACGGTCAGGGCATGAACTGCGGATTTGAAGACTGCCGTATTCTGATGGAGTGTCTCGATGTCTATGGCGATGACTGGACATCGGCGCTGCGTGAGTATGAGCGCCTGCGCAAGCCGGCCGGCGATGCGATCGCAGACCTTGCGCTGGAGAACTTTATCGAGATGCGCGACAAGGTGGCTGATGTGCGGTTTCTTTGGCGAAAGAAGATCGAAGCGTGGATCCACGCTGAGTACCCATCGAAGCTCATCCCGCTCTACACGATGGTCACGTTCTCGAGCGACATTCCCTACAACGAGGCACTGCGCGTTGGACGTGAACAAGATGTGCTGATGGAACAGATCATGTCCATCCCGGCCGTAATCGCTGACTGGACATCTGACGCAGCTCGGGCAGAGATCCGTTCAGTGATGACATCACGCCCGGATGTGATCATCGCCTCTGGATCACCACCTCAGCGCTGAATGATCAGCGGCATATTCACTGACCCTTCCTCTGCGGTGAGTCTCAGCAGGTACCTGCCGGCAGCAATGGGTGGCAGGTGAATTGTGATCATCGGCGGCGTCGGACCCGCAAACTCTCCGGCAGCGACGGTCATGCCGAGTGCATCCATCACGGACCAGTCAAGCCCCCTGGCAAGTGACTCGCCAAGGTCTACCGTCACGACATCGTCCGCTGGATTCGGGTGCGCCTGGAAGCGGTCGCGACCAAGAAACCGCACGGCTCGACGTGAAGAACCGCAGGGCATTCCGACAGTAAGCCTTCCCGTATCGGCTCGAGTGGCTGGCCCACCGAGCGGACGGTTCCACACAGCCTGCTCGATCGTGATCGGACACTCAGAGATGCCCGCCAGAAGTGTCATACCGTCAAGCTCTGCAATGACAGACGACAGCTGCGTGATTTCGACCGAGGGAATCGTCAGCTCGATAAGACGCAGTGATCGATTAGGATCAATTGTTGAACCGGTGATCGTGGCCCCACGAGCTGTTGTCGCGTCAAACAGCCGAGCGTCAATTCCAATCACAAGACGCAGCCCAACACCACGAATGTCCGCCGTGGGTGTTTCTAACCGCGCCCCAATCGGAATCGTGACGAACTCGGCCGGCCGAGCGGTGCTGACCTGTGGTAGTGAAAAGATCACTCGATCAGCTGTAACATCAGCAGAGGTTCGAATGAATGCTGTTGCCGTGCACGGAGAGCTCACCTCGAGCCGGATACTGTCACGCAGCGACATCACTCTGCTGGCAAGAAACTCAAGATCCACACGTGCAGAGTCGCCCGGCAGCACTACGATCGGTGGAGCATTGCCAATGACGCGCACGTCAGGGGGCGGAAGTATCTGCGAAACCGAAATTGATTCGGTGTTGACGTTGCGGATGACAAAGCTGGAGCGAAGATTTACTCCGATCTCTGTCGTACCGAAGTTTACGTCAGGACCCGCAACGATCCGGGCGCTGCGAACGCCAACGTCAACCGACTGCGGCGGACGCACGCAACCGGCGCTATCGGAGACGGTCACTGCATAGCGACCCGCCGAACGAACGCTGATCACTCGACCACTCTCACCGGTACTCCAGCGATAGTCAGCAAAGCCATCGCTGGCCGTCAGCACCACCGTATTGCCGTCGCAGACGGTATCGGCGCCGGCAATGCTGAGTACAGGGTTGGTTGGCATTCTCCATGAAAATGGCGTTACCACGATGCCGGAGTCACCAGCGGTGGCACCCCAGGGTCGACGAAACACACTTGGTCCGGTTTCGAACGACACATGCACGCCCGGCAGGCCCCCGGCGGCAAGAACGGAGATGTTCGGGTTGGATCGCGGGATCAAGGCAATGCCACCCCCGCCGCCGCCGCCCGGACCATTGGGCTGGTACCGCGCGCCAACGTGCCCGCCGTTGCCGCCGCGCACGTCGATCGTCAGCATGCCAACGATCTGCTGTGCCTCCACCATAACGCTGCCCCCGCCGCCGCCGCCACCCGTCCCGTCGCCGGGCTCAAGAGCAACACCATTGCGCCAGGCCGACGTGTCGCGGACGGTTTCGCCCTGACTCAGCAGCTTACCCGTGGTGGGCACGATGATCTGCGCACGGATCATGACGATCCCGCCACCATGAGCACCCGCCGTGCCCTGGTTGTTGTTCTGATGTCCGCCACCTCCGCCCCCTCCCATGAAGAGACGTTGCTGAGCAACGTATCTGGCAAGACCGCCGCCGGCACGTCCGCCTGAACCGATATACGGGTCGCAAAGTGATGACGCATCACCACCGTTGCCGCCGCGTCCCCCTCCGCCGCCACCTGCACCACCGGCATTTGCACCGTTGCCACCACCACCACCGTTAGCTGCTGAGCCTTTGGCGCAGATGTCCTGACCCGTGGTACTTGAGGCAATGTTTTCGCCTTTCTGTCCGCCATCTCCACTTGTCAACGGGGCTGTCCAGACCCGATTGTTGCAGATGTCCTTCTTCACCGACACGCTTCCGCCGCGGAAGCCACGTGCCGTTGCCGTCACATCCGCGTCGAGCGAGAGGGTCTTATCAACGTCGATCGCCACCACGCCCCCTGTGCGACCATTCCATGGCTGAGGGACAACGGTGCTCGCGATCTGAGCGTCCACGTGTCGAGACACGCGTACCAGCTGAACACGTCCACGTGGATCATAGGTGTGTACCCAGGGTGCGGTAAAGATCACCGAATCACCGCTCACACGCTCAACGGTCAGATACTCCATTGCACCGGCACCGTTGAGGTTCACAATGGCACCAAACGTCGAATCATCCTGTGTGATGATCTCTGCCCCCTGCATCTGGATCATCACCACCCTGTCGCCGCTGGCAAGTATTGTTGCCGAGTCCGCCACTCGTACGGTGCGCAGACACGGGACCACCTGCGTCACCTCCAGGTAGCGATTCACGACGCCACGGAGCTGGTCAAAGGTCGGCTGCGACAGTTCCTGCGCATCAAGGCCTGAGGCCATGATGACAAGTAAGAGAGCGCCAGTGAGAAGAGATGCGGGCATCTTGCGGAATAGCGCAAATTACCCAACTTGGGTTCCTATGCGGGTGATACGTCCAGTAGCTCTACCACGGAATGCCACGATCGGCATCGTCTCTCCTTCGTCGCCACAGCGCGATGAGGCACGACTTCAGCGCGGCATTCGCTACCTCCAATCGCTCGGATACTCGGTCAAACTCGGCACTCACGTGCTTGCAACGCACGGTGGCTACCTGGCCGGCACGGATGAGCAGCGAGCAGAGGATCTGCATGCCATGTTTCGCGATCCGCAGGTTGATGCCGTCTTCTGCGCAAGGGGCGGATACGGATGTGCAAGGTTATTGCCTCTGCTGGACTTCTCGGTCTTCCGCCGACATCCGAAGATCTTCGTTGGCTTCAGTGATGTTACCGTTCTGCAAATGGCGCTGCTTAAGCGTACCGGGCTTGTGACGTTCAGCGGCGCAATGCCCAGTGTTGATATGGCAGATGGTTTTGATCCCCGATCAGAAGAGCAGTTCTGGCGCGTTCTCACTTCACGTCGACCCTTGGGCACTCTCTACCAGCCGAATCCGCTTGGCGTGATTCGTCGCGGCGACGCACGCGGTCGACTCATGGGTGGCAATCTGAGCGTGCTCGTGAGTCTGCTTGGCACCGGATATCTGCCACCACTCGGCAACTCCATTCTTGCGCTCGAAGACGTTGGCGAGGCAACATATCGCATTGATCGAATGCTCGTTCAGCTGGCCTATGCAACGCGTGCGATGCCGGCCGCCGGGACGGTGTACGGTTCATGGTCGCAGCCTCACGCGTCGGCGCATTCAACACCGCACCGCGATGTGCATGATGTCCTCAGCGAACGAATGGATCTGGCTTCGGGTCCGATCCTCAGTGGTCTGATGTATGGTCATCAGGCGGAGAAGTTCACTCTGCCTCTTGGTGTGGAGGCCCGACTGCGCTCGGCACGGGGCGGATCGCTGAGTCTGCTCGAAGCCGCCGTCGTCTGAGTACGGCCTACACCGACGTCGTGGGCAGCTGTCCTGCTCGATGAATACGATCGACCAGCACGCCGATCACATCATGCAGTTTCGGCAGGGGGCGAGCGGCCAACCGCTCGACAAGCTCGCGGTACGTCTGGCTCTCAAACAGTGAACCGTAGAGGACGACTTCCACGTTCGCAGGAACGTTCTGAAGCAGCAGCGCAAGCTCTCGCGCCCCCTCCTGACGGATCTCGATCGCCGCGGCATCACCCTCGTCGGCATAGTACAGAACTGCCTGAGCCAAACGTGCCATCCGTGACGGATCGGATCGACGCAGTGCGTTCCGCACCGCATCGTGATCGTCGGCATCGACGCGCAGCAAACTCGCCACCGGACGGATCAGCAGCGTTTCGGGTCCGCGCCCATCGAGCATGCGGGCAACCGCTCCGGATGCCCGGCGTCCTAACCAGTACCCACCACCGGCGTCGTCGACCGCGTGACCCCAGCCGCCAACACGCTGCAACAGACCATCAGCATCGCGCATCAGCATCATCGAGCCCGTTCCACCGATAAGGACAGCTCCAACATCAGTGCCAAAGGCAGACGTCAGAAGCAGCTCAGCATCGGATAAGAGAACCAATGGTACATGGTCGGTCGAAACGTACTGCGTCCAGGCCGACATGAACGCGTCGCTGTACTCATATCTCTCACGCTCCGACCATACTCCCGCCATGCCGACGATGACGCCATCGAGCATGACGTCGGCCTCATCGACGGCGGTATGTGTGCCGAGAAATGAACCGAGCATAAGGCATAACTGGTCGGTTCGGAGATCGCCCCGAAGGGGCTTGACCGAGGGTAGCTCAGCGCGGGCAGCGATCCGCCCGTCAACACAGAGAGCAACGTCAGTGCCGGTTGCTCCGCCATCGACCACCAGCAGACGCATTGCTACGAGTCGGCGCGAGGAGGCGTCCATGAGCCCCGTTTCCACGACTGCAACTCAATGGTCACCGAGCCGACATAGACCTTCATCTTGGCCTTGATTGGCACGCGGGCATTGTCATCGCTGAACCAGCCCTCAAAGAGACCACTAAGGCCATAGATACCGGTCCAGTTGGCCTGACCATCCAGATAGAGCGTCTTGACCGGGTAGTTGACGGCATCGATCTCCACCGAGCTCTTGGTGCCACGGAAGTTGACGACGGTGTTCACCGTGTCTTCCATAATGATCGTTGGCAGGCGGATGGTCTTCTTCGCACCGACAAGGTTCCGTGCCGTGAACAGCAGAGAGCTGCCATCATTGTAACGCTTAGCGATCGTGTAGGACTTCGATCCTACCTTCTGCTTTTCGCGAAACTTGTCCATCACCAGGGTTCTACTCGGATAGTCCAGGACATACTGATCGAACTCCCACTTGCCGCCTTCGATCTCCGTATTGGCCGTAAAATGGCGCGAGTAGGTGATCGACGTATCCATCCAGGACTCGTAGATCGAATTCAGCGACACAAAGGGAATGTTTGGACTGGACTTTATAAAGACCTTTACCTTTGCAACGCGCTCACCATTTCGGGTGGTATATCCTTCTACCACGGACTTAATGGTGCCGAGCGTGATGTTCAAGTACGAAACTCGGTATGTGAGCTCTTCGCCGGGAAAGATCAGATCCTGTGCATTGCTACGTGCTGCTCCAAAGGCAATCAGCACAAAAAGGCAGAGAAATGATAGATGCTTCATGAAGGGGCGGGAATAGTGCGCAGATGTTTGTGTCGGATCCTTAACGGACGCGAGCGATCTTCATGGCCTCGGGGAAAAGCGTGAGCGCTTTCTTGACCTGCTTGTCCATGGAGAGCATCACCGAAGTAAAGCCATTGTTGTTGAAGACCGTGCGGCCGACGTAGGCCTTGATGGCAAGACGGAGATACTCTGAATCCTCCGTGTACTGCGCGTCATCCCACTCGATGGACTTTTCCTTTGCCAGATCCTTCAGCCGGTCCATGTCGGCCTGACTGACGGAAAACTCGCGCATGAACTTGGCCATGTTGGCTCCGTACGTAGCCCGAATATCCTTACCACGGGTCCGCATGATCTGGTCGGCCATCTCCCAGAAGAGGTTCTTGGAGCGGATCGCACGCGAGAGCTTATTGATCGTATCCTGCTTAACGATGTAATCCGGTGTGATACCGCCACCACCGAGCACTGTGCGGCCGCTTGCCGTCTTGAACTTCGGACGAGACTTTGTGGAGTCGTCGCTGGTGTGGTCGATATTGTCGCCCTCCTCACCCTCATCACGGCCTTCACCGGCGTAGTACTTGTCCTTATCGTCATACGGACGCTGGATCAATCGTCCCGACGGGGTGTAATAGCGTGAAATCGTCAGACGGAAGGCCG
Organism: Bacteroidota bacterium; assembly: GCA_003488525.1. Lineage (GTDB taxonomy): Bacteria > Bacteroidota > Ignavibacteria > Kapaibacteriales > Kapaibacteriaceae > UBA10438. Next base: position 7,277 of record DNLG01000092.1, read on the forward strand.
AACCGTCACCGAGCGGATACTGGCGCTGGACAAGCCCCTTTCCAAACGATGTCTCACCGACGACCAGACCACGGTCCAGATCCTGTATGGCGCCGGAAACGATCTCGCTGGCCGATGCTGAACCACCGTTAACCAGAACGATCAGAGGAATATTCTCCAGCACACCCCCGGGGGTTGACCAGAAGTCTTCATCAAATTCCGGACGACGGCCCTTGGTGTAAACGAGTTTGTTTCCATCGGAAATGAACTCGTCCGAGATCTTGAAAGCCTGATCAAGGTATCCACCGGGGTTATAGCGCAGATCGAAGAGCAGCTTTTTCATGCCCTGATTGCGCAGCACGCGCGCGGCATTGAGTACTTCCTCGTGCGTTGTGGCCATGAAGCGGTTAACCGTGATGTATCCAACATCGGTCCCCTCGATCATGAAGTAGGCATCAACCGAGTTCACGGGGATCTTGTCGCGGATCACGTCGAACACCAGAAGATCTTTCTCTCCCGAACGCTTGATATGCAGCTTAACAACGGTGCCCTTCGGTCCGCGCAGTTTCTTCGGTACCTGCTCACGTGTGACCTTCACGGATGACGTATCGTTGATCTTCACGATCTTGTCGCCGGCCATGATGCCGAGCGCCTCGCTCGGTCCGCCGATGATCGGCGTTACCACCGTGATCGTATCGCTGATAACATCGAACTCAACACCGATGCCTTCGAAGGAGCCACGGAAGTCTTCTTCGACCTTGACCATCTCCTTGGCGGTGATATAGACCGAGTGCGGATCGAGCTCCTTGAGCATCCCACGGATGGCCGCTTCGGTCAGCTTCTGCGTGTCGACGTCTTCGACGTAATTCTTCACGGCCATCGACAGCACGTCGGAGAACTTCCGCGTCTGATCCATGACCGAGTCACCCGAAAGGACGGGCTGAACGACGAAGCCGAGGCCGATGCCGAAGAGAACGGCAAAGGCGGTGATGATTGAAAATCTGACGGCGGGTTTCTTCATGGGCATTGCGAGCGTACGGGACGCAAAACTACGGAAAGGAATTCCGACAATTGACGGACAGGGGGCGTGTGGAGTGTGCTATCAGCGGGATATCAGGACCGACACGACCTGCGTGCGGGACGTCACGATCTGACACGCATAGAGTCCGGCCGGTACTTCCGAGCAGTCGACCTGCACGGCTGATGCCGGCTCGCCGGACCATGAGCGCTCCCATCTGACAACGCCGGTAACGTCGATCAGGCGGATGGTGGCCGAACGCACATCCGGCTCGGCGAACGTCACCGTGAACCGGTCCTGTGCCGGCTGTGGGGTCACCAGAGCGCCCGAGAGCTTCCGCACGGAAACCCCCACCGGTACGTCGCACCGCGATAGTCCGGACAGGGTGTTTCTGCGTCCGACACCGTTCAGGATCAGACGCCGCTGGCGGCAGTTGATCTCAAAATCAACGGTGTCGCTGAGCACTTTTGATGTGTCGCCCACGATCGGGCTGAAGCAGACAACAAGAGCCCCCTTCCCGCCGTTGGAGGCGAGACTGATGCCGAACTGACCCTGAGGGGCGCTGAAGATCGTGTTGCTGCGCAGATAGACGTTCGGGATGTTCAGTCCAAGAATGCCAAGGTTTTCCAGAGGAAGCGTGTCGCAAGCCATCGAACCGATGACGGTTGTATCAAAGGCATGGCGAACCACCGAGTCGATCACCCCGTCGATGGACATGCGAAATCCCGGGATGGTATCGATGATCCTGGATACATTACCGATCGAATCGACCGCCTCGAAGCCATAGATGACATCGGCATACCGGTCAAACGGTTTGACCGCGTACTTGCGGATCAGCACCTCGCCGGCATCGCTGATGATGTTCACCGAGCAGTTCAGCAGAACCGAATCCAGGATGGTTACCGATCGCAGTCCCAGATCCGATGAGCGCTCGTCAGAGATCGTGACGATCGTGACACTGTCGCACACATCCACATCGCGTTGTACCTCAGGCCCCCGTTCGTCAAGGCGCTCTTCAAAGGTCATCACGGCCACCGGCCGCTGAAGACATGAATCACTGAAAACCAGCGTATCGCTCGTGACCTGCTCGGCGGTGCCGGCACGACAGTAGCGGAGCACGCGCCGCTCGCCCGCGGCAAGGGTCATGGGCTGGAGCGCGTCAACGCGCGTTGCACCTCTGAACGAGGCCGTGAAGGTGCGAGAAAACTTGCCATAGTTCTCGATCTCGATCGAGTCGCAGCGCTCGCGGCCGACGGCCACAACGGAGGACCTCTGCGTGAGTGTTGCGCTTGATCCTACGGACGCGATGGCCACGGTAAATCCGGGGATCTGCACACGACGGCGTTCTCGTTGTTTCACACCGTCAACGGCGATAAACTCCAGAGATCCGTCCTCATACGGATTCACGAGTCGGACAGCATACCTGACAACGCCCTGCGGCGGATTAAACCCGTCAAGCTCAAGAATAGCATTGACGGCTCCGGGCTGGACGTTTATCTCGCGCACCTTGGTGTCGGCGATGACCGTGTCGACCACCGCTCCGCGGTACACATTACACTCCAGTGCTCCGGAGATCGCCGGAGGATAGACGTCAAGGGGGCGGAAGGCCATGCCGCCGATATAGCCATACGATACGGCCTCGCCGTATCCATAGACGTAGATCCCGAATAGTGTATCAGCCTTGATCTCGTGCACACCGTCAGACATACGCACCTGTGCGTAGCTGAATCCCGAAGATCCGATCGGACGAAACAGCCCCGGGTCCACCGGCGATCCATCGAGCACGAGCGTGCCAATACGATCAGAGGGGATAACGACGTTCATCCACTGTTCCAGGTACACCGAGTCGATGATCTCTGCTCTGGTTCCGACAACACGGTACTCGTATGACTGGAGATTGATGAACCGATATGAACTCATGAACTGTTCGGCCGGGGGAACAAGCATCATGAACGGATCACCGAATTCACGCACATCCGGAACATTCGGCTGTGGAGAATCGCCGCTTGTGGCCTTGTATTGCGCGGTAAGCGACGGACGTGACGTCGTGATCTCAGATGCGCCCAGAAGTCTTCCCTCGTAGAACTCCCCTGCCATGAGGATGCGGCGTGATTGACCATCAACGAATACCTCGGTCGAGTCAAAGCCCGCCACAACGCGGAAGATGTCGTATCCGATACCAAGTTCCGTTGAAGGCAGAGCCATCGGCGTAACAAAGGCACTCTTCCCCCACGTTCGGACGGGGTTCATCTGTTCGATCAGGCAGTCACGGGAGGCAAGGTCTCCGCGCAGTTCAATCGGCAGGAGCGCTCGGTTATGTCCGGCAAACACGGCAACCGGCTTGGTAGAACGTATACGCGATCCCGTCAGGTCTCCCCGGGGGTTGGCTCGTGGGTCGGCCTGAACAAGAAATGACTCTCCCTTCTGGAGGGTAACAGTGAAGGGCTCTGCTGAGGGGTTCCGCGGGGTTGGTGCGGTTGGGTCGATCGTTACAACGGTACTGTCTTCGGTAGCAACGACAGCGAATTGCGACGGCGTAGTTGCCGCATTTGCAGAGTTTATAGCGCTGGCAATGTCGGTTGTGTACGACATCACGACGTAATCGTTCGCCACAGCGTCAGTTGGAAGCACGAGGAATGCTTCACTCGTTAGCGGAGCCTGATTCAGAGCATAGACCGTTACATCATCATCGGCCACAATATGAAAGTGCTGCTGCGCAACACGCTCATTCTGGGAGGTCAGATAATCGAGTGACGCTCCGCTGCGGGAGATTCCCTTCAGCTCAATGCCATCGTAGAAGATGGCGAATCGGTAGAGAGCCGCGGGATTCGTGATGGTAAAAGCTTCCGAGCGGGTGACCCCGGTCTGCGTACGCCAGAAGATTGTTCCCTTCGTGGGACGTTCGGCGCCGATATAGATCTGCAGCTCATGCTCGAGTCTGCTGGCAGCATCGTTAAGACCCTGCTGCTCACCATTATGAAAGTTCGGCAGGAACGTGAACCAGAAATCGCGACCCTTGCTATCGGGCACGTCCTGCGCTGAAACGGGCACGCCCCCTGAAAGAAGCGTGGAAATGATTATGAGTGTCAGCAGAATGTGGTGCATCACAGTTCGTAGCGTCCCCGGGAAAGCCCATATGAATCGAACATTTCGACGGAAAGTTCCGCACCTCGTGCGCGCATCAGGGCAAATCCCCCGCCAGTATAGGAAAGCTCTGTGTTGGGTCCCGGGCGTGATGGCCGCTCGCCGCCGCCCCCTCCGGAGACGAGACAGGCAAAGCGATCACCCGGATCGCGGATCAGCTGCATGTCGTGCTCGTGTCCGCACAGGTAGGCCTGCACGGAATGCTTATCGAGAAGGGGCTTGAGATTCTTCACAAGGATCTGCGTATCGCCGTAGTGTCCGTAGCTGCGCAGCGGATGATGTCCAACAACGACCTTCAGCGAAGCGGGCTCTTCAGACAGCGATCGATCCAGCCACGCGAGCTGGTCTCGCCACTGGGAAGCCCCCTGCACCATAGGCGTAGTATCAAGAGCCAGAATAGCCAGTTTGGTTACAGCGTCAACATTCAAATTCTGTCGCCACGTGCGGCCGGGCATGTTCCACAGGGGGTTGACATTGGCATAGGCGATCTGCGCATCGGGCTCACCACGATGGTCATGATTGCCCAGTGCGGCCCACCATGGAAGGCCGAGCTCGGCGTAGATCTTCTCAAACTTGGTCTTCCATTGCGGGTCGGCCGCAGAGGTGACCCCATTGGGATAGATGTTGTCGCCCGTGCTTACCACAAACGTCGCATTGCTCTTGCGCGCCACCTTCAACATGGAGGCAGCCACCCGACGTTGCAGAGCGCCGCCCGTTCCCCAGTCACCCACCACGAGGAAGGCAAGCTCCTGCGGTGCAAACATTTCGGTCCAGCCCTTTGCTGAAAGGGGCACGGCAGCAAGCGCGGTTGCAAGGAAATGTCGACGGTTCATGCGGCAGCAAAGTACGATATTCGCATGTGCGTAAGCTCACCCACGAAGAACTGGTAACGCGTCGACTCTCTCCGGAGCAGGCTTCGTCGGCCGCCCGACATCCCATCGGCGTGCTACTGCACGACATCCGTAGTCTCTACAACGTTGGGTCCATCTTCCGCACCTGTGACGCGTTTCGCATCGACCACGTGTATCTGACCGGCTTTACACCCCGTCCGCCCCGCACAGAGATCTCCAAGACGGCTCTGGGCGCTGAACTCGTTGTGCCCCACTCCTACCATCCGTCGGCCGCAGAGCTCATCGGTTCACTTCGTGACAAGGGGCATTGCATTGCCGCCGCCGAGATCACCGATGACTCCCGCGATGCCGACAGCCTGGTTGCCACGGACTTCCCGATGGTCATCATCCTCGGTAATGAGCTTACGGGCGTGCCCGACGAGCTTCTCGGGCTGTGTCATATGGCCATCGAGATACCGATGTACGGGACCAAGCACTCACTGAACGTTTCTGTCGCCGCCGGCGTTCTGCTGGCGGCCATCACCGCACGCTACCGCGAGGAATCTGCATGACGATCGCCATCCCTGACGGATCGCTGTTCGAACCACTCACCCAAAACATCGAAGCCGTCTGCGCCGCTCGCGGCATTGCGGTGCGCCGGACATCCTTGGACGATTGCGGCGAGCTCCTGCTGGCTAACCTTGTCGAGGCGGCCCTGGTCTCGCCCCTTGGCTACGGCGCCGGCGTCGGACGTGTCGACTATCGGATCGTTGGAGGTCCGTGCCTGTCCATTCAGGACTACACCCATGTGTACGGGGCGGACTTCAGCCCCGGCAGCTCCGAACTGTCGAGCTTCGATGCCGACGAGCCCTCGTCGTACCTGTCAACGATGATGCGTCTGACCATGTCGGAGAAGTTCGACGTGGAGCTCCGCCAGGTGGATGCCTCGCAACCGGCCGATTGCCGGATCGGTCAGCCCCCTGCCTCTACTTCACAGGCACTGGATCTGGGTGAAGAGTGGTTCGATCTGGCCGAGGCCCCGCTGCCGATCGCTCTGTGGGTTATCCGCGTTGATGCCGAGCTGCCGGATTTCGATGCTCTGGTGCGCGAGGCTGCCGGCCCTGACGCCGAACGTCCCGTGAGTGAGATCGTGCCGATGCATGCCGATCACGCTCCTCGGGAGGGGGCGATCCTCTACCGCTGGTCCGAGTCCGTTGAAGAAGGTCTTGTTGCCGCTCTCAACGCACTGTACTTCCACCAGCTACTTCGGGAGATCCCCGCCGTAAAGCTCTTCGGTCGCGACTGACACCAGCTGACGTTCCTCCCGTATTTTTGTCCCCACACCACAAAGGAGATCACCACCCATGCAGATCTACGTCGACAGTGCCAACCTGAAAGAGATCCAGCATGCCGCCTCGATGGGCTTCATCAGCGGCGTCACAACCAACCCATCACTGCTGGCCAAGGAAGATCCATCGACGAACATCAAGGATCTGATCCTGAAGATTCACGCGTCCGTCGGCGGACACACCAGCGTCGAGGTCATCAGCACCGACACCGAAGGGATGCTGCGCGAGGCCGATGAGATCCTCTCGTGGTTTCCTGAGGCTACCATCAAGATCCCGTTCATCCCGGCCGGTCTGGCCGCAGTACGCAACCTCAGCGATCGGGGCATCCCGACGAATGTGACCCTGCTGTTCACGGCAAACCAGGCGCTGATCGCCGCAAATGCCGGAGCTACCTACGTGAGCTTGTTCATGGGGCGACTCGATGATATCGGTACCGACAGTCTCATTGCCCTGCAGGACACGTGCGAGATATGGGACGCCCAGGGTCTGGACTCGCAGATCATTGCTGCTTCGATCCGCACGCCGATCCACCTATTGGAATGCGCCAAGGCCGGAGCTCACATCGCAACGGTTCCGTACAAGGTTCTGATGCAGTCAATGAAGCACCCTCTTACCGATGCCGGTCTGGAAGCGTTCCTCAAGGACGCTGCCAAGATCTCGATGTAACGTCATGCGCCTGCTGTTCATCACCACAGTCGTCGCCGTCATCACCGTTGCCGCAGTCGCCTTTTCGGTAGACCATGCCATCGGCAAGAGAGCCAAGGAGTTCGTACTCCTTGATCAGTACGAAAAGGAATGGTCGTGGACGAAGAACTGCAAGGGTCGACCCACCGTCATGGTCCTGAGCGACTGGAAGGGCAGTGACTACACGGCGGCCTGGACAGACCCACTCGTTGCCCGCTTTAAGGACCGGGTGCAGTTTGTTGCTCTTGCCGATGTCTCCATGGCTCCGGGCTTTCTCGAAGGATATCTCCGATCACGTTTTCGCGACGCGTACAAGACGCCGATTCTACTTGACTTCGAAGGAGAGATCTTCGAGTACTACAAGTTCGTCTCCGGGGTCCCGAACGTTCTCTTCATCGATGCCTCAGGCACGGTGCGCCTGCATACGTGGGGTAAGGGCTCGAACGAAAGTGTCAACTCGCTGATCGAGAACATCTCAAAGATTCTCTAAGCCCCATTCCAGAGCCACATGCCAGCGATCGTAGATAAGGCAGCCAAACGTGCACAGATCGTGCTGCATGCGGCCGAAGTGTTCTCGCAGACGGGATATCATACGACGAAGATGGCCGACATTGCTCAGGCTGCCGGCATCGGCAAGGGAACGATCTACGAGTACTTCGCAACAAAGGAGCAGCTCTTTCTTGCCGTCTACGATGCATGGATGAGTCAGTACGAGTTGATCGTGCGTCAACGCGTCGACGAGGCATCGGATGCCCTCTCGAAGGTGGACGCTGTGCGCGACAGTGCGGTGGAATTCTACGAGTCACGTGCTGCCCAGGCCCCGCTGCTGCTGGAATTCTGGGCGCACGCCCTGCGCACAGACAACCCCGCATTTCTCGAGCGCATCAATGCAACGCGCGAATTCCTGCGTTCCATCGGACGTCAGCTTACCCATGAACTGGTGCGTGCCGGATGGTTCCGTGATGTTGACGTTAACGCCTTCACGGATCTCGAGGCGGGTATGTCTGACGGGATCTTCCTGACATGGGTTCTGGAAGGTCGAGGCTTTCCGCTCGACAAGGCCTTTACGTTCCGGCAGAGCGTCATCGGTCTTGGACTACTGGCTCCGGATACGCGACTGGTGCTCGAAGAGCGCCTCGGTGCAAAGCTCCGCAAGGGCTTTGGCGCTACCACGCGATCGAAAACATCACGATAAGCGCGCCGACCATCACGGCTCTCAAACGTCGGCGTGTCGATTCCGCCATTGCGGCGTGCTGATACTTGTCGATCAGCCATGCCAGAGCGAGCGTGGCAACGAGGATAACCAGCAACACGGCAAGCCCCTTGCCCAGCGTCATCGACTTAGCCTGCGTGCGCCCGATACCATCCCACCAGGGCGTGCCGAAGAGCAGCACCACATGAATAACGTAGATGTAGAGAGATTTTGATCCGAAGAGGATATAGGCCGAACGCAGAGTCCATGTCGCTCTCAAGAGCTTTACCGCTCCGGCGAAGATCACGAGCACAGCTCCGAACCGCGCAGCAACGAGCAGAACGCTGTCGGCATTATCGATCGAGCTCTGTGGCACACCCATTGCCACGAGTCCGTAGAGCAATCCGTATCCCAGAAGCGTCAATGGTACACCGAACCTCACGCCCATCTGCACGAGTCGTGCATCACGCGCTTCGGCCGGCAGCGCATGCAGGTGTGCTCCGATGACAACGCCAAGGAACAGGTAGCTGGCAAAGGGAAAGAATGGAAACAGCGAGCCGTACTGCGACGTCAGGTATGGTTGCAGCCACATCGGCAGCATCGCGTGCACGGCGTCAAGATGGGCAAGGGGCGAGCAGGCCAGGATCATCGCCACGGCCAGCGCTGCACGACGCCCCATGTCGGCAACCGAGCGTGTAGTCTGCATCAGGGCAACAAAGACGATCATTGCCGCACCGACCAGCTGGAGAATGTTCACCGCAAAGAACGTATGCCATCCCTCAGTGGCCACATACGGCAGGTCGATCACGCGCTTACCCGGAAACACCAGCAGATAACCGATCACCAGGATTGTTACCGCCCATCTCATACGGCGCTCAAGCGTCGAGGCCTGTATACGTCCCTCGGCGTCACGCTTGGCAGCAAACACATGAACAGCGCCCGAAACGGTAAGGAAGACCGGAGCCGTCAGCCCCCTGATCCAACTCCAGATGTTCCATGGTGGCTCAGTGACATCGATCACGCTCGGCATCACCAACGCGTCAAGCACATGCCCCTGGATCATCAGGAGCATCGCAACGAAACGGGCAAGATCAAGAGCATACAGACGTGACATCAGGCAAAAATCGGTCTTTCCAACGGAACCCTCTCCGGCTACCCGTATGTTTGTCCCCTACGTCGAACATCCATAGGACATCTGCCGTGAAGGTCATCGTCATCGGAAGTGGTTTTGGCGGTCTCACGGCCGCTATTCGTCTGCGCGCCAAAGGCTACGAAGTCGAGATCGTTGAAAAGCGCGACAAACCGGGCGGCAGAGCGTACGTGTACGAGCAGGATGGCTTTGTGTTCGACGGCGGACCGACGATCATCACCGCTCCATGGCTGATCCACGAGCTTTTTGAGCTGTGCGGTAAGAAGACCGACGACTACGTGAAGATCGTTCCGATCGATCCGTTCTACAATGTGCGCTTCCAGGACGGAACAGTATTCCGATACAATGGCAAGCGCGAAGAGGTCATCGAGCAGATTCGCTCCTTCAATCCGGACGACGTCAAAGGCTACGAGCGATTCTATGCCAAGACTGCCGCGATCTTCAAGGCCGGATTCAATCTCATTGATCAGCCGTTCACGCACCTGACCGACATGTTGAAGGTACTGCCGGACCTCATCAGGCTACGGTCCGACAGAAGCGTTGCCGCTTTCGTAAACTCTCATATAAAAGACCCTCGACTGCGTCAGGTGTTTTCGTTTCATCCCCTACTGGTCGGTGGCAACCCGTTCCAGACAACCAGCATCTATGCACTCATCCACAAGCTTGAGCAGGAATGGGGCGTGTGGTTCGCCATGGGCGGAACGGGCGCACTTGTCAAAGCGCTGGTCAAGCTGTTTCAGGATATTGGTGGAACCATCCGCTACAACAGTGAAGTCGACCGGATGCTGATCGAGGAAGTGGATGGAAAGCCCCACGCACGCGGAGTACGCCTTGCCTCGGGTGAGGAGATCCCTGCCGACATCGTCGTTTGCAACGCCGACGTGGCGCAGGCATATCTGTCGCTGATCCCACCGGTCTACCGCAAGCACAACACCAACAAGAAGATCTCGAAGATGCGCTACTCGATGTCGCTCTTTGTGATGTACTTCGGCACCAACAGACAGTACCACGATATTGCCCACCATGAGATCCTGATGGGGCCGCGCTACCGTGAGCTCGTCGAGGACATCTTTACGCGGAAACATCTGGCCGACGACTTCTCGTTGTATTTGCACCGTCCCACGGCAACCGATCCATCGCTCGCTCCGGAGGGATGCGATTCGTGGTACGTGCTTTCGCCGGTGCCGCATCTTGAATCGGGCACGGACTGGAATCAGATGCGAACGGTCTATCGTGACCGGATCGTAGCTGAACTTGAGCGTCGGTACATGCCTGATCTTTCCAAGCACATTGTCAGCGAACACATCATCGATCCACTGCACTTTCGAGACACGCTCAACTCCTACCTGGGAAGTGCATTTTCTGTCGAGCCGATCCTGTTGCAGAGCGCTTGGTGGCGTCCGCACAACAAGAGCGAAGACATCGAGGATCTCTTCTTTGTCGGCGCCGGGACGCACCCCGGGGCAGGTCTTCCGGGAGTGATGAGTAGCGGAACGATCGCCTCACGGATGATCTCCGCCTAATCGGTCCAGACGGCTTCAAACAGAAGACTGCCAACGGCGGTGATGATCCCAACGTGGGCGGTCATCAGACCTAGGTCACCCCACACATCCGCCCAGTCCAGACCGGCCAGAGCTATGAGTGTGGCCTGTACGCCCGGCATGATCAGTGGCAGCAGCACGGGAAAGGCAAGGATGGGCAGCAGGGCCTGCTTCGATCCGGCCTTGGCAACGATGGCCGACGTGATGGTCGTTACGGAGGCCAGACCGATGCTGGCAAGCACGACGACAGTGATCAGCAGCATTACGGCCCCGATGGTGAGCGAGGGCACAAGAAGCGCCATCAGCATGACGACGAGCAGATTTGAGGCAACGGCAAGGATGGTGTTAGCCGTGAGTTTGCCGATGTAGATCGACGACGGCGTGGCACTGAGCTGAAGGTAGAGAGCCGTTCCACGTTCTTCCTCGCTGATAAAGCCCCTTGCCAGACCCGTCATCGCCGTAAAGAACATCACGACCCAGAGTACGGCCGAGATGATAGGTCGAGGTATTGCCTCGTCGGCCGTTGAGATGGCAACAAGGATGACGGCGGTAACGACGAAGAGCGATAGCGATGTGATGCCGTAGCGCGTGCGGATCTCCGAGCGAAGATCCTTTTCGAGAACGGCAAGCCAGCCAGCCCTGACCATGACGTTGGTCAGAAGCGGTAGCGGGCGCCGGCGATCAGACCAAAGGTCTGCAGCGTCCACGGTGACTCGCTGGCCATCTGCGTTAGCGACGTCGTGTATCTCGATTCGGCAAAGACCGAGATGCGGTAGCTGACCGGGTAGAGGAAGCCAATGCAACCATACCCGGAGACAACCGTACCGTTGAGTGAGGGCAGAGACGTCACATCACGTGTCTGGACCGTGGAGCCATCCGGATAGGTCCAACCCGACGGACGCATGATGAAGCGTTCTGAAACGACGGCGTTCGAAAGCAGCAGCGAGAGCTGAAGGCCGGTACCAATGTAGAAGTGTTTCCGCGGGAAGTACTCCAGGCCGACATGGGCGTGGAGATACGACAGAGAAAGATCCAGCCGGTCGGCTTCCTGATACTGACGGTAGATCCTGGCTGCAGTATCCAGCACCTGAAACGTCAGCGTATCCGGTGCAAGCAGCTGTCCGCCCACGGACGTATACGTGAGACCACCTTGCAGGATCAGCGATTCGTTATGACGATATCCGACCATACCACCAATGCCAAGATTTGTTCCCTGGGCATCGCTGTTAAAGGTCCCCTGCGTTGCAACTGCGGCAAACCGCGTGTTGAGCGAGTGGAATGCGCTACCTGTATTGATGAAGGCACCTGCATGCCATGCGCCACCGCTGACGCATTGCTGGTCTGGACCATTGGAAAGGCTGTAGGCGTACTTGGAAGAGACGTTATCGAAGAGATGACACACCGAAAAAAGACTCGTGTTGCCCGCAGCATCGGTTGCCTTGAGCACGAGCTTCGAGATCTCGGCACCGGCAATGCGCTTGATCTTGACAACGATCTGCGGAGCCCCCTCATCGATAAACGGAATGGTTGCCTCAAGTCCTGTTGCCTGAACCACACTCACTGAGCGAATACCAAGATCCATTATCCGATCATCGCGGATGATCACCTGGTATTCTCCCTTGACGTATCGATCATCGGCATCCGGAGGTATCGAGTCGACGAACCTCGTAGCGTCATAGAAGGACTGGCCGGCCATGTTTCCATAGGCATCGAAGGCCGCCTTGAGAAAACCGAAGCCGTAGGAGTATAGTCCGAACGGTACGTTGCCCTTGATCACGTGTGTGCCGAAGGGCACCTGCACCTGACCGATAGCGTAACGGCTCTCGCCAAAGAGTCGGAAAAGAGTTGAGTCCAGGGGGCGACCGTTGAGTCGGATGTCCTTGATGCTCTCACGCGGGGCGATCACGTTCACGTAGTGGTGCCAGTCGCCATTGATCGGTGTTGCGAATCGGTACTCAGAGCGGAACTGCTGTGTTGGGGTGACGACGATCATCATAGGATCGCCCACACTGTCGCCATTCTTGAAGCCCTGAGCAAACTGAGCAACAAGCACCGGCTTGCTGGCTGTGATCTGCGTATTCTTCATGGCATTGAGGTTCTCGTAGAACTCCCCGGCCTTGAGAATGGCGATCAGCTTCGAGTCTTCGAACACCTTTGTACTGTCGGCCGAAGCAACGACGCGGTAGGTATAGCGCGACCGTTCCTTGAGCATTCCCAGGTAGTAGTGCTTGCCCCATGCCGAGATCGGAGGGATCTGTTCGATCAGGTGATTACAGGCCTCAACCTTTGGAGGGATATAGGCGCAGGCATGACCGCTAAAGACCGAGATCTTCTTGTTGGACTTGATGAACGTGCCCGTCAGGTCGCACCCACCGGCCACCTCCCATTTTGCAACAACGGAGTAGACATCTCCCTTGCGCAGACGCACAACATAGGGCACGCCGGCCGGACGTCCGGTCGAGGTGATCGCGCGTGGTACGATCGTCACCTCGGTGCCGTCTTCTGTTGCAACGATAGACAGCTCGGAGAGCATCTCGGGGGAGTTCTGGATCTTGGTGTACCCCATCACGCGGTATTCCGTGCCAAGGATATTCACCGGAAGGCCGAGATAGGTATCGGTTGTCTGGAAACGGCTGCTCAGTCCATACACGCTGACGGGCTTGTCAGAGGTGATATGCACGGCCAGACGCTCCGGACTTTCCTGTGCGCTGGCCTGGGCCATTGCAGGGATCGAGACGTTGACCACCGTGTTGGCCTTCACCGTTACAGTGTTATCGAACTGAATGCCCTCCACACGAATACGCACTTCAGCATCATAGCTGCTCGTGATGAACAGCTGAAGGCGCAGGCCTCCCTGACGTCCTGACTGATCTGTTAGACCCGCCTCACGGAAGTTCTTCATGAAGCACAGCCAGAACTCCGTACCCTCTGAGCTGGTCTTTTCAACGTCGACCTGTGCCGAAGCGCAGGTGATGCCCACGAGAAGCGTCAGCAATACCAACAGTCGTGTCACGGTTGTATCCTCACGCTATGGTAGGCCGTACCGGCAAGTGACCGGAGTTCGAGTATGTACATGCCCGATGCGGCCTCGGCCGGGAGGATGGTCAGTTCGTAGCTGTTTTCACCGGCAACGGCATCGACAGACCATGCGCGGATAAGACGCCCCTGTATTGTGCGCAGCGTCATTCTAACGGGCTCAGCGATCGGAACGCGAAACACAATACGTGTCCGCTCGGCAAACGGATTGGGGTAGTTGCCGGTGATGGCCACTTCGCCGCGTTGACCGCCAATGATCGGGCCCGTGCGACTGACCACACCACCGGCAGATCGGTTAACGGGGAAGTCGATATCCGATGCTGCGATCGAGACGATCGTGATCTGTCCGATCCGCTCGGGACCGCCAATTCCTTCAAGGGTCAGAAAGCACACCGTGTCACCAATGGCCGGTCTGCTGAATGGACACGTCAGCACGGCAATGGCCTCCGTACCGGAGATAATGCTGTCGCGAACCGTGATCTG
>DNLG01000092.1:21931-23095 GCA_003488525.1 Bacteroidota bacterium
CTTCGATCACTCCCGTCAGCGCAACCTCGCGGCGCTGTCCTGGGGCAATGGAGATCGTATCCGGCAGGGCAAACTCAGCTGCGACCGATGGAAGGCAGAAGGCCATCATCACGACGGCGAAAAGCAATCCTCGTGCGGCCGGTAGAATTGTCAGGGGGCTCAGGGACATACGGCGCAAATATACCGCTTCGGGCCGCCACACAGGCTATGTCCTGCGGGCCGCTTGGTCCACCTTTGCCAGGGGGCGAACAGTCATATCTCCTGCATCACGATGACGTCATAACCGCGCGAACGCTCACCGATCACAATCAACGTGAAGTTGTTTCCAAGAGTGGCCAGCTGCACCGGGAGCGTGTAGAGCTTGATGCGAGCATCTGAGTCGAAGAAGTAGTACGTCCCTCGGCGGTCCTGGGTGCTGACCATGGATTCGGAGATCTGTCCGATCGGAACGTCACGCGCAAGTACAACAGCGGTTTCACTCGTCGCAATCGAGTCTACCGACACTGTCAGTTTCTGAATGTCCTGTGTGGCATTGACCACACGGCGAATGGTCTTGCCGGCCGTTGGAATCAGTGGCAGAGTGCGAAACTGCAGAACTTCGGGCTTACCATTCGGCAGACTGTACACCATGAGCGTACGGTCGGCGTTGCGTAGAACGATCGAGCCCCCCAGCCCATCGATAGAGAACTGATTGTCGGACTGTTCGAGGCAGGTCGCAATAGTGTTTCCGAAGAACAGACGTCCGCTGGTTATCGCCGATCCGAGCTGAACAGGAATCTGATCCTTGCCGACGGCACCGTTAACGAGGGTTACCAGCGAGGCATCCTGCATGAGCGTGACCGGACTTGATGATGCTTCCTGCTCGATCACGGCTACCTGAAGTTCACCAAGCCGTTCATGAAGCACCAGATCGTAGGACCTGTCGGCCTCCACGTTCACGGTCGCCACGCGTAGCAGCTGCGTCGGGGTCGACTCCGAGGTGATCGTTATCGGCATCTGGCCGGGATCGATCGCAACAGGAGCCGAGATGCTCTGACGGGCAAACCTCAGGGCTAACGTTATGGCCGGCTGTACACCGCTGATCGAGGTGGCAGAGGAGCGGGAACTGGACGATACCCGCGCGTTGGGAGTTGTCGCCGCCGAATGGAACGCGCGCACGACGGC
>DNLG01000045.1:0-2019 GCA_003488525.1 Bacteroidota bacterium
AACGCGAAGCCGCAGCGTGACCACCTGGCTGTCGCTCGCCGGCAGGCGCACGCTCCCCAGAAGTCCGTCGCGCACTGCCGTGGCTGACGTCGCAACGGTCGACCATGTCCGAGGGGCAAGGCCCTCAGCCCAGGCCAGCGCATAGCCGGAAAAGCTCGCCAGCATTGAACTGCCGCGCACATCAATCTGCGGAGTCTTGCTCGGGTCGAGCTCAATCTCATTGGACGGCTCGGTGATCTCCACGCGACTCGGCGGACCGTCGGCAAGAGCCAGATCGGCCTGCAGCAGGCCGGCACCAAAGAGATCATCCCAGCCCCGTGGTCCCAGGTCGAGCGTCCTCTGCTGCAGTGTGGCCCGCACATCGGCTCGATCCATCGTCGGAAACTGCTCGCGCATCATGGCAATAGTGGCGGCAACGTACGGGGCTGAGAATGACGTGCCATTGACGGTGCGGTAGCGGGAGCCGACGGACGTTGTAACAATGGCTTGGCCGGGCGCGCAGAGCGCGACCAGGGCGCCGGATGATGAGAACGGCGAACGTTGATTTTCATCATTCGTCGCAGCCACAGCGATCACGTGATCATAGCCGGCCGGGAACTGCCGGGACGTCGTGCCGGTGTTACCGACCGAGGCAACGAGCAGGCAGCCGCGTTCATGGGCGAAGCGAATCGCATCGCGCATGAGCGGAGAATCAACGCCATCGCCAAAGCTCATGTTGATGACGTCAACACCCTGTAGTGCCAGGTATACGATTCCGGCCGCGATGTCATCCTCCTCGGCATTGCCAGTGGCATCAAACGCCCGAACGATCCGCAGGCGCGCGTCATATGCAAGTCCGGCGATTCCTCGGCGGTTGTTGGGTGTGGCAGCAATGACGCCCCCTACCAGCGTTCCGTGTCCCTGCTCATCGAACGGGATCGGGTCATACTCCCGGTCATCGCCAAGGTTGCGTGTTGCCTGATCCACAAGGTCTATACCGATCACGTCATCAACGATGCCATTACCGTCATTGTCAAGTCCGTCAAGGTCTCCCGTCAGACCACCTATCGTATCGCGATGTGACCATGCATCGAAGCGCTGATTACCATTACGGTCTTCCGCCGGCGTGATGCTGAGCGCCCCCACCAGATCTTCATGCGTCCAGTCAATGCCGGTATCGATGATCCCCACCACCGTGCCCTTGCCGGTTGCCCGCTGCCAGGCCCTGGCGGCACCGATGCGATGTAGCGCATACTGCCGATCGGCAAGCGAGTCATCGCTGAGGGGCTCATCATGAAGTCGAAAGCGCGACAGGGGGCGAACCTCTTCGATGCCTTCAGTGCCGGCAAGTGCGGACCAGTCCATCCCGGATGGAAGGTCGATCACGACATAGCGTGCCAGCCGATCGATAAGTGCTCGCTGGGAAGACGATTGAAGTGCATCAGCCGCCTTGCCCTGCACGAGCGCATCGGCAATGGCCGCATGAGGCATAAACGGCAGAAGCCGCTCCGGCATCGTCCGAGAATTCAGGCGCACCAGGACACGGTTCTGAGCAAGAGCCTGACCCGTACTGACAAGTACGGCAACAACGATGATGGTGGTGAGCAGCTTCACGGCGATGTTCTACAATCCTGTCTGCGCCAGATCACGTCGCGCAAAGGCCAGCGCAACCCGCAGCACCGGCAGGTCCACATCACGGCGTAGATGCTCGCGAACATGGCGGATCTTGGCATAACGGTGGTAGCGAACATAGGTCAGAACTTCCTCATACAGGTCGTCGTCGACAAGCCCCGAACGTTCGATCCACGCATATCGTTCGATCGCGCGCTCGAGAGCATGCGAGGCAGCCGGAGGCGTCATGCCGAGCTCATGAATGACATCGCTGAAACTGCGGCGATGACGACGCAGAACATTGAGAAGTTCCGTCGGCAATTCTTCCGGCTGTGCCGCGACGCTCGTAGACGCGTCCACGGCGCGTATCGTGGTTAAAACCTCTGCGCCAAAGCGAGCAATGAAGTGGCCGCTTCCATGACGTCCCGG
>DNLG01000045.1:2240-5032 GCA_003488525.1 Bacteroidota bacterium
GCATGGGTCGCAAGACGTTCACGCATGGCGTGCAAGGCATGCAGCCGTTCCCGCGAAGCCTCGTCCGTCTGCGACGCATTCGGGGCGGACGGTGGACGTATCCTGAGGTCCAGGGGGCGCTGCGGATCGATTAGCTGTCGCATCCCGTCATCGCTGGCGCCGATGGTCGGATAGATGTCGGCTGAGCGAACCAGCCATCCGCGGTTGAGCGCTTCGTCGATCGCCTCCAGCACTTCGGCCTTGCTGCGATCGGCAAAGGTCGACCATGAGGATGCGCGGTCGAGCCGGTACTGGCGTACCTTATCCGAGAGAACACCACGGATGACGTCGGCCACGACATGGCGTCCGAATCGCCCCCTGAGCTGCCACGAGACGTCGATGGCGGCGATGACAAGGGGCTGCTGACGTGGCGACAGTTCGGCGCTGCTGGGTGCTTGCAGACACGAGCTGCATCGTCCGCAGCGAAGCAGGCCGGACGAATCGCCGAAATACGACAGGATGTAGTTCTGCTTGCACTGGCGCGTCTCGGCATACCCGATCATAATGTCCAGCTTGCGCACCGCATGGGTACGCCGCTGATGGATCGATGAAAAGTCCACCGGCAGTTCAGACGGCAGCAGTCGCGGACCAACCACCACGACGCCCCCTCCCGACTGCGGAGGGCGGTAGCGTATCAGCTGAGCCATGTGCATGGCCGTAAGAGCGCCGGCAACTTCTGCCGGAGCAAGGTCTGTACGACGCAGTAGCTCACTCAGAGGAAGATCGATCTCTCTGCCGATCTCGAGATGACTCAGTAGGCGCACGATGAACTCAGCTGCCATGCGCCGCTCAGCAGGTGCTCGGCGGGCATACTCGCTCAGCCGGGCAGAAGTCGTGCGCAGCTGCACGCGAGCCTGTCCGTGCGAGGTCGTACGGATCAGCAATCCGGACCGCTCCAGTGCCAGAAGCGCACCGTTGATCACCGCTACCGAACAGTGTAGTTCTGCCGCGAGGCTATCGGCATCCGCCAGGATCGGATCGGTGCTGATGGCTCCCACCGGAGCAGACATACGACGCGTGATCGCCTCGTAGGTGGCGCAGATCTCGGCCGGCTCGGGATGCGTGCCGGAGATGAAGAAATCCATCAGACGCCGATCCTCGCGCTGATACAAGAGAATGCAGTCGGCCGGTTTACCGTCACGACCCGCTCTGCCGGCTTCCTGATAGTAGGCCTCGAGTGTAAGCGTCAGGTCCGTATGGACAACATGACGCACGTCGGACTTATCGATGCCCATACCGAAGGCATTTGTGGCAACCAGGACGCTACTTGCGCCGCTCAGGAATCGATCCTGCACGTCGCTTCGCTGCGAACCATCAAGGCCTGCATGGTATCCGAGGGCCGCGATGCCACGCTTGCGAAGCTCGTCGGCGATGGTCTCCACTCTTCGCCGTGAGCCCGCGTAGATGATCGTGCTACCTTCGGGACGCTGTCGCACGAGCCGCGTGATGAACTCGATCTTTGATCCGGTATGCTCGACACGAAAGGTCAAGTTCGGACGATGAAAACCGCGGACGATTTCGATGGGATCACGCAGGGCAAGCGAGGCCGCGATATCACGTCGCACATCCGGTGTAGCCGTTGCCGTCAGGGCAATAATCGGCAGACGTGGACGCGTCTCGAAAATGGTCGAGATCTTCCGGTAGCTCGGACGGAAATCATGTCCCCACTCGCTGACGCAATGCGCCTCATCAACCGCGACAAGACTCACCGGAACACTATGCAGCTTCATGCGAAACGCCGTCGACTCGAGCCGCTCGGGCGCAATGTAGAGCAGCCGAAGCGCGCCGGACATGGCCTGCCTGATGATCGCGTCAATATGATCATCAGGAACCCCCGAGTGAATGCATGCCGCCGCAACTCCACGCTCGGCCAGACGCTGCGTCTGATCCTGCATAAGAGCAATAAGCGGTGAGATCACCAGTGTCGTGTGCGGAAAGAGCAGCGCCGGAATCTGATAGCACAGCGACTTGCCTCCGCCCGTCGGGAGGACTCCAAGCACATCACGTCCCGAAAGAACCGCACGAATGATATCATCCTGTCCGCCCCTGAACTCGGGATGTCCGAACACGTCACGCAATATGGTCCGCGCACGTTCGAACATGCATCACACTCCTTCAGCGATGGCCACCTCAGGCCGTCGTGACGTGGCCGATGATGAAGGGGGCGGACTGGTGCGCCAGGCGCATGACCTCGTCAACTCGCTCGGGACTGACGATCATGATCATGCCGACACCGAGATTGAAGACGTGGCGCATTTCCTCGTCGGCAATATCACCGGCATGCTGCACAAGACGGAAGATCTCGGGGATGTTCCATGAGCCCCATTGCACCTCAAGTGCCTGTCCTTGCTGAAGCACGCGCGAGGTATTGCCGACGATGCCACCGCCGGTGATGTGCGACAGAGCGGAGATGAGTCCGGCATCGAGAAGGGGCTCAATGACGCGCAGGTACGATGCATGCACGGCCAGAAGAGCCTCACCGACCGTTGTGCCGAGTGCATCGACGTATTGATCGGTGCGGTACGATGGGAAGAGGGCGGCCCGAGCCAAAGAAAAGCCATTCGTGTGCAGTCCCGTCGATGGAAGTCCTATAAGGACGTCTCCGGCTTTGACGTGCGCTCCATTGAGGATGCGCGACTTTTCAACGACGCCGACGATCGTGCCGGCCATGTCATAGTCGCCGTCCTTGTACAATGACGGCATTTCGGCTGTCTCGCCACCGAGCAACGCCGCACCGTTCTGCTGGCACGCCA
>DNLG01000045.1:5274-13391 GCA_003488525.1 Bacteroidota bacterium
CCGCAAGCAAGGATGTCATTGACGCAGTGGTTGACCAGGCACTGTCCTACCGTGTCATGCTTGCCGGCCATGATGGCAACGTTCAGCTTGGTCCCTACACCGTCGGTGCTTGCCACCAGAACAGGATGCTCCATCCCGGGGAAACGAGCATCGAAAAGACCGCCAAAGAGGCCGATCTCACTCAATACGCCCGGCGTGCGCGTTGCCTTTACATATGGCTTGATGTCATCAACGAGTGCCTCGCCGGCCTCGATATCAACGCCTGCTGATTTGTAATCCATAGGTCAGGAAGTCTGCAAAAGTCCAGTTGCCGGCTATCGCACCGGCTCCCACTCATCTGACGACGAGCGTCCTCGGAAGATCACGCTCAGGCCGTTGCCGATCCATGAACGAATAGTTCGAAGATACCCAAACTTGCGGAACCGTCTGGGAGACTCGAATACGACCAGTTCCGGGGCATACTGCACGCGGGCCATCATGCCGATTCGACCGAGAAGCTCGAAATCTTCTCCGGCAACAAGGTGTTTCTTGTAGCCTCCAACGGTGTTGAAGACGTCGCGCCGGACAACCTGACACTCGCCCCTTCCAGAGCCTACACGAATAAAGCACAACGCCCGTGCGAGGTAGTTATAGAACCCCAGAAAAAGTACATCTCCGAGCCCCTCTTCATGTGGTTCAAAGCGCACCGGGCAGGCAAGGGCCGAAGCCCTCCCATACGGACCGCGGCGCATGGCAAGGTCCACGATCACGCGTGTGAACTCCTCCCGGTTGGCCGGGATGGTATCGCCGTTGATGAAGACAATGACCTTCCCTCGGGCTACGGCCGCGCCGCAGTTGCGTCCTTCGGCGATCGTCTGCCGATGATCAGCCGAATGGCGCACCACAATGTCGGCATGCCGCTGCGCGATCTCCAGCGTTCCATCAGTGCTCCCACCGTCGCTAACGATAAGCTCGGCCGAATTCGTCTTTCTCCACTCGTGGTCAAACACCATGAGCGTGCGTTCAAGAAGCTTCTCCTCCTGCAACGTCGGAACTACCACGCTTAGCAGGACCTCGTTCTGTGAGGCATGGGCGGCAGTTGTCAAAACGGCACCACCACGGCAAAGGGGTAGAGAACGGCAAAGCGTACGCCCGAATCGGAGAACTCCAGCGTAGGCCCCGGCAGACGGATGTAGTTCAGCGCCTGACGAACATAATTGAGCACACCGAAACTGGATTCAGGAATGATCTTCAGCCAGTCATAGTCGATCCCGATCATGGCCCTCGACCGAACCGGCAGCAGGGGGCCGTCGGGAAGGCTACTGCGCACTTCATAGTCACGGCAGCCATAGCCGACGCTCAGGGTCATCCAATCCGGCCAGTATTCGGCCCACGTGCGCGGAAGCATGTTCTCGACGTTGAAGTTGAGCCAGAAGATGGTGCTGTTGTAGTCATCAAAAATGGTCAGGGGGCGCTCAGTGGTCATGCGCTCTCCTACCAGCCGACCCGGAACGTAGCTCCAGCGCGGGGTGACGTTTTGCAGGGCGGGGATAAGGTTGCGGGCTGCATAAAAGACGGCACCGGTGGTATTGGCGATCTGATCCGATGGAGAGAAGCCCCATGATGTGGCATAGCCATCCTGGATTTCCACGGTCGTCATGTAGGCAAGCCCGAGGGTGGCACCAAGCCACGACGAGGTCTCATAACTGAAGCCGCACTCCATGAGGGCATCGCCCATGATCGTGCTCATAGTGAACCCGGTAAAGAAGTGCCCGGCCTTGTCGACGTACCTGGCATAGTCGCCGTCTTCCTGGATCTTAAAACTACCGCTGCGTTGCCACCACGAGTTTGACATTTGCGCCTGCAGCACAACAAACAGACCCGTGTATGCTGCTCCGATCACCATTGTCGGCACGGCCTGCACTTGTGTAACCCGGCGCGGGGTGCTTCCGGTAAATGTATATCGAGGACGTCCGGCGTCGGTGAACTCATCCCGAAACAGGTACAGCGAATCGGCCGGTAATGCCGAGGCCTTGGCAAGAGAACCCAGCAACAGTACTGCGATGCAGAGCTTACAGCGCATCGACCTGAATGCGCATGTTCACTACGCTCTTGTCGAGCAGCGCCGGGAAGTACGCCACGACGTCGCTCGGCTTGGGCCGTCCGCCCGAAAAGCCAGTCACACTCGGCGGACCGGTCAGGATCAATGGCGCGATCTCCTTGGAGAATGCTTCAACGGCCCGGCGGTCCCGTCCGCGCACACCGATACGCATCATGACCTCATTCGGCACGATCTGCGGCGCGATCGCACCATGACAGGCGTTCATGCCCACGAACTCAGTGCGCACTTCATCGAATTCAAGACCCAGCATGTCGAGACGCTCACGTAGAATTCGGTCAGCCACGGTTGCCTTTTCATATGCATCGGGGGCTGAGTATGTCAACGACCCAAATGCAACGTATCCATCAAGGTACGAGGCGCTGACCTTGTACGTGGGCGTGTAGGGACGGCCCTTGATGCCGAACACGCGGACGCGATCGTTGCCGAGATCTTCCAGCTGGATCGTCGAAAAGTCAGCAATACAGTCAGGTGTGATATACGCTGTCGGATCGCCGATCTCGTACATCAGCTGTTCGCTGACGGTTTCCCGGCTTACGCGTCCACCAGTGCCATCGTGCTTGGTCACGACAAACGAGCCATCCGGATACGCCTCGATGATCGGGAATCCCACATCGGCCATGTTCGGTAGCGAGCGCCAGTCGCCGAGGAAATTGCCTCCTGTTGCCTGAGCACCGCATTCGTTGATATGTCCGGCCACGGTACCAGCAGCAAGAAGGTCCCAGTCCGACTCGCCCCATCCAAACTCGTGGATCATCGGTGCGAGAGTAAGTCCCGTGTCCGTCGTGCGACCGGTGATGATGATCTGCGCCCCCTGCCGGAGTGCCTCAACAACGGGCCACGCGCCGGTGTATACGTTAGCGCTCAGGAGCTTGTCCTTGACCTCCGCGATCGGCTGTCCGGTCTCCATGTGTCGTAGCTCATGTCCGGAATCGACGAGCGATGAAATCTCCGGCAGGATATCGTCACCGAGAACCACACCCACCTTGAGTCCGGTGATTCCCAGGCGCCGCGCCACATCAAAGATGCGGTCACGCGCAGCCAGCGGGTTCACGCCGCCGCCGTTGGTGATCAGCGTGATGCCCTTCTGCATGATCATCGGCAGGATCTGCTCGCAGACATCGATCAGGTCCTTCGCATAACCAAGTTCAGGGTTTCGCATGCGCTGCTTCTGCAGGATCGACATGGTCACCTCGGCCAGATAGTCCATCACAAGGTAGTCGATCGGACCACGGGTGACTTGTTCGTAGGGGGCTTTCTGGAGGTCACCCCAGAAGCCCTGACCGGAGGCGATGCGGATTGAAGGTTTCATGAAAGGTAGGCTATGTTATCTGATGCTGGCTGAGTGGTTGGATTGGATCGTAGCCGAGCTGGCAAGCCGAAGCCGTTGCTCGAGTCGAGCCCTCTGGAACGGGAAAATACGAAAGGCTACGGCCTCGCCCTGACCTTGCGTTACCCGCACAGTGGTCCAGAGCATGTTGCTGATCAGCTCGATACTTGTCATCTCTGCGTAGGGGATCACGATCGGCCCGGGACGCACGATCGGCCGGATGACGAGAGCAAGCGTACGCAGACGCGTGCGCTGAAAGTGAAGACGCAGCAAGATCTGCGTCATCTGCACGCCCCCTACCAGCGGCAGCGCGTAGCGGAATACCGTGGGCGGTTCGATGTTGTAGCAGATCAGCCCTACGATGACAGTCACCCCGATGCCGGCCAGCGAAAGCAGCACGCCCGGAGCGCTATAGAGCAGCATCAGGTCTTCACCGCTGAGCCGGCGACGCAGTTCCAGGTTGTCCAGGATCTGCCGAAACGCAAGAGCGCCAAAGAGCAACACACTGAAGGCAAAGGCCACGTAGGCTCCATGCTGCAGGACGATCCAGGGCTCGGGGTACGACATTGTCATTTGTCCACAATTTTATGCTATTGGAGTGCGCTCTTTTGCATGATATTTGTGACGCACGAAATCTCACACGAAGATCCATTTACGGGCCATGGATCAACTCTCTCAACGGCTTGCCCACGAACGGGTTCGACGAGGACTTTCGACCTTCGATCTTGCAGAAAGAACGAAGATACGCGAGCCGTACATCCAGGCCATCGAGAAGGCCTCCTACAACGTTCTGCCTGCCGTATACGTTCGCTCGTTTATCAGAACGATCGCCGCGGAACTGGGTATTGCACCTAATGAGATCAACCGTCTCATCAGTCAATGCCTTGATGCAGATTCCGACTCTTCGATGCCGTCGTTCTCACAGCAACGCAGCGCCACATCGGCGGCTTCATCAACATCGAAGGATCAACGCACCTCGGATTCGTCAGACCCTTTGACGCCGCTGCTCGAGGCGCTTCGAGCGTTTCGGTCGCGGGTCAACGTCGGCAGTGGTCGTTTCACACCGAGAACGATCTTGTTTGCTTCTATCGGTCTGATTGTCCTCATCTGCGTGGTCTGGTATCTCACCTCGCGCTCGGGGAATGGCTCTGCGACCGATGTCCCTGAAGAGATCGTCGACGTCACCGGTGCCGCCGTGGAAGACAGCCTTATCCTTTCGGCCGTATCATCGGACACCGCAGAGCTGACCATTACCATGGACGGAACACGGTATCAGAAGATCACGATGATGCCGGAGATCGAGCACCGATGGAGTGCGATGAAACGATTCACCGTCAGCAACATCTTCAACGCCGGTGCGATCCAGTTTTCTCGAGACGGACAGCCCCTTCCCCGCTACGGGAAAAGGGACGAAGTGCTGCGCGAGCTGGTGATCACCCGCACGGAGGTGATCGCATCGAATACCAGCACCAAGATGATCACCGCACCGGCTGATCCAGAACGTGCCCGTCGGGATTCGATCCGTGAGCAACAGCGTCGCGACTCTATCCGCATTCTGCGACGCCAGGAAAACCAGCGCCTTGCCCGCGAAAAGCGTGACAAACTCAAGGCGCGGTCTCGTCAGCAGCCCGCGTCGCCGAAAAAGCGGCCGCGGCAGCAGGAACAAACGATCACAAAGACGCCGCCGCGGTCAATCCGCTGATTCTGCTTCTACCCTGCCATCTGAGCGCGGACAACATCGTGCAGACGGATGACGCCAACAAGCTCTGAACCATTAACAACCGGGAGCACGCCGATGGCGCGGTGGCCGCAAATGGTGCCATCAACTTCAGGTTACTATCTGGTGATGGTGATAACCTTCGACACCGTAGTGCCCCCAGCCGTCAGCTTGCAGAAGTATGCTCCGCTTGGCACCTCGGTGCCATTGTTGGATCTTCCATCCCAGCCCAAAACGTATCGTTGAGACACTCCCTCTACGACATCATCGTAGAGCAGAATCACAGGCCGGCCTAATGCATCGATGATTTCTAAGCGCACCAGGGACCGATTCGGGCATTTGAATGACAGAACGATGCTTCCTGACGACGGATTGGGGTGAGGCTCGTCCATTGCAACATCACCATCGTTGCCCCTTGGGACGGAAACAACGCCAGAGTATGCAACTCCCGAACCCGCCTCAATCTGCCGGAGTCGATACTCAAATGCGCTATCGACTGACGCGCTCACATCCCTAAAGCTGTAGTCCATTTGCTGCGCAGATGTGCCTTTGCCGGAGACAAAACCAATTTCGCTCCATGGACGCGTCTTGCTCTGGTGGTGATCAGCGCAAGACAGACCACGTGCACGAACATCCAGAATAGTTGCACTATCCGTTGGGCGACGGTCGATGAGGAATCCGGCATTGTTCAGCTCGGATTCCGTTTGCCAGAAGAGATCCACGGCTGCGCCTCGGCGGCGAGCGTCGAAGGCTGAGAGGACGACTGGCACGAAACACGACCACGAGTAACGCCGCGGGCGTGGTCCAAAGTACGGCCGTATCATGGGAATCCACGACCCCTGAGTAAATGTCTCAAAACCTCTCACTGTTCCCTTGATGTCCAGATGCGGCAACAGTGGTGTGCCGCCGGTTGGCGCAAACCAATCAACAGTACCACTCGGACTCGACCTCAGATTTGCAAACAGCTGGTCATTAATCATAGTCCCGCTTCGCAGACGTCGACGAAGGTTTCTGTCTGCATAGAGCGAAAGACAGCTGTCCTTGCCCGAACCCGCTTCGGTTACCATCGTTGTCACCATTCCCATGCGGTCAGCCGATGCTCCGAGCTCAATACCCCTTTCCGTTAGCTGACGGACACTGATCCAATACCGACCTCTGTTAAGCTTTAACGGCTTCGGCAGCTTGTAGGTGATGTTTCGTCCGAACTGTGGGCTACTTCCCGGTACGAGATCATCCATGCCGCGGAGTCTTACGATCGCGGAGCCGGGCACATCAACCAGGATCTGTTCTCCTGTCTCCATCTTGAGGCTGATCTCAACCGGGTCGGGATTGCTGTTCAATTCTCCCCATAGCATCTGATAGCCGAGGATCGAATCGCTCGCAACGATGGTAAAGCACGCTGCAATGCGATTGCCGGGAGCATTGAGCCCCTTGCCAGCGATACCAGAGAACTGAGGCAGCGGAACGTGATTGATCGCGCTGTCGGCATCGTACTCATACGCCAGAACGCTACCATGATTAATGACAACTCGCGTGCATGTGGAGTCATTTGCTGAATCAGCATCACTATCGGGAAAGAACAGCTTGGCGGAAATCGTGTACGCTCCTGGTGGCAAATCATCGAATCTGGCATCGGGAGACGGAAGTAAAACACTTGACATGGCTCGAAGAGTAGGAATTGTTATCGGGCGGAAATAGACGCAATTAATCCGATCAAGATCCGAGCCATCGGGGTCACGAGTAATCCGCACGGCTACGGAAAATGACGGAGAGGCAACAGTGCTCAGATTCGAAAGTTGGAATCGAACAGGAACGCTTCCTAGTTGAGTAGGGGGGGCCATGGTATAGGGGTGATGCAACCGAATCGAGCTCATCTCTATATCGGGGATCTCCTGCGTATACAGCACCTTAACATTGTCGATGAAGAAGTCGTCATTATCATCTTCGGGACCACCAGCAATCCCATGATTGAGGCAATGTGTCCGAAGACGAAAGCGGAAGTTGCGCGCCCCTTGCGCCGACCACCTAAACACCGTATCGGGAATTGGAATGAAAAGCTTCCGAAACTCAATGTCTTTACCTTCATCGTACAGATCAGGCATCAATCCCGTTCGACCCGACACGGGGTCGCTCGAGAGCTGGCGATTGTAGTCCTGGGAGTCAAATCCACGGGCATTCCCGCCCCCTCCCCAGATCTGAAATGGTTGCATGTACTCTGCACGTCGGCCTTGGTAGTCAAGAACCCACTGCTGTACGTTGGTGATCCCGGTAACGCTATCGTCTGAAGGCCTAGCAAACTCTACAAGAAGTTTATCCGGCTCGCGGTAGGTTTTCATTTCACCGTAAGACGTCAGCATGGCAACGCGATGTTCTGGTCCTATCAGACGCAGGTCACTAAAGCCCCTATCGGTCTTGGCACCTTTGCCCGTACGATGGTACGAGATCGATAACACAGCGCCTTTCTTCCCAAGAAGGTCTATCGGAAACGACCTCAGCTCGTCACCGCCATACTGACCGGGCTTCGGGATTTCAGAGCCGTCATGATGTACGCGGTTCATGCGAATGACTGGTGAGTTCAACACAAATTCTGAACGATTTGCACATCTACTTGTGCCAATCGGCGGTGGGGCTAGGTAGGTAGTTCGATCACCATCGACTACTTCAGCGCCGATATTCACCCAACGAAGCGGTGATGGAATGGCCACTGAATCGAGAAGGTGAAAGCCGTCACCGGTCTCTGCTAACGTCGACAGTCGGACGAGAGCATGCAGCTTCGCCGCAATAGTATCGTCAAAAGGCCACCTGTCATCAATAGGTGCACTTTCGCTGGTAAGAGCCTCTACAGAAACCTTCGTTAAGAGGGTTCCTACATGCTTTGCGTTTAGGGGATTGGGTTCAAATGCTGGGAACACGACCTTGACATACTCATATGGCAGAACGGATCGTCCTGACGGCTCGTATGGTCTATTCGT
>DNLG01000045.1:13593-15994 GCA_003488525.1 Bacteroidota bacterium
GTAACAACCTTCGAGACATCGTAGACGAGGTCACCGGACGAGGCGTTCAGGATACGGCATCGCACACGCATCTGTATACCCTGGCGCTGATAATTGACGCCAGCCGGTCCCTGAATGTCATTTGAAAGGCTCTGTACGAGCGCAACGGGTTGTAACGGACCGAGGCGTTCGTCGCCGGCCAGAACCTCATAGCCATCGACGGACCCGGAAGGCACAATTGTAGAGTAGGCAAGGCTCGAGCCTGCCCGTTGGGAGCGGACCCGGTAAGAAACACTGACTGCACGAACCATATTACGATGCTGCGCAAATCGCACAGCTAGCCGGTCCGATGGAAAATCACGGCCAAGCGGTGATGCTCCTGAAGGCGTCACGGCAGAGGTTGCATCGGTATCGATGTTGTGTAGATACACAGTGCTCTGTACGTACTTCGGAACCGAATAATCAAGCACCGATAAGGCCGGTACTGATGAAGGGAATCCTGCCCAGTCGAGACGCCGTGCCGCACCGATCACCCCCACGGTTGAGTTGCATCGCATCCAGACATTTGCAGGATATGAGGTGGCTGAGAGTCTCGGGGCTGTTCCTGCAAAACGATCATACTGGACTGTCACAGAGCTGTCGGCCCCGTTCAGTGTCACCTGGACAGAAAACCGATAATGTTCACCAAACCCCGGCCGATTGTTAGCAGCAAAGGCGACCTCGGAGATGGGCTGGTTACCGATACGGGCTCGTTTCAAACCGATCGGCGTGAGATTCACAAAGTAAATCACGATTCGGTCACTGTTCGGAACACGCTTGTAATACACGCGGGAAAAGTCATCAACGCTCAGATCAGCCCCATTCACGACAGAAACCTGCAAGTCATCCCACGCCGGAGCGACTACCTGTGGGAGGATTGATCCCCATACGGCACTGAGTCCATTGCTGTCGAGCCTGAGATTCTGCTTTGTTCGAATTCCTGCTTTCGGGCTCGATGGTGAGCCTGCACATGCTACGGCCGTGTAACCCCACGAGTCGTCCGTGGCATCTGACATTCCGTCCCCACTGCGATGGCGCGGATCATCGGACTGTGAATCGTAGGCAGAAAGAACACCTGTGCTGGCAAGACGAAGCTCCCGTGAAAGCAGGGCACCATTCACGTCAGTATGGTAGTGATAGCGTCTGTTCGAGAAAGCAATCAGGCCATTGGTGGAGATATAGAAAGAATCCTGCCGAACGCCGTTGAAACTGAATGGGAACCCAATGGCAATAGGTCCGGCAAAGGCATCATCAGTTGAATCCTTCAGGTCGCCCGGATTGCGGAAAAATGCCATGCCTCCATATGCATTTCGTCTCTGATCAGACCAAAACGAAGCATCGTATTGATTTGGTCCCGAAACGATTCGTTTCCAGGAACCTCGGTCGTTAAGCGTATCCTCAAACTCATTTGCCGAGGGCTTCCAA
This sequence comes from Bacteroidota bacterium, assembly GCA_003488525.1. Classification (GTDB taxonomy): domain Bacteria; phylum Bacteroidota; class Ignavibacteria; order Kapaibacteriales; family Kapaibacteriaceae; genus UBA10438. The sequence continues at coordinate 15,037 of DNLG01000045.1, forward strand.
GGGTCTGATATGGCTTCGTCCGAATCGACGAAGTAATACCCTGATGAAACAGCCACGGCCTCACGATTATTGGCACCTGACCCGACAAAAGGCTGCGGATACGTCGAGGCTGCTGCATGTGTGTGACTTCGTCGCTGGGCAATGGCTACATCGTTCTGCTTCTCCTGCGCAGTAACGGTGTTGATATAAGAACACAACGCTACGAGATAGACAACGGCGGACTGTTTCATAGTGTCCTCCATAAAACAGCTATTGTACATCGCAGGTTACTATGGCCCTGCTGCTAACAGCTAAACATAGGCAATAATGTTACACTCGCGCCTCCTACCCTGCCATCTGAGCGCGGACAACATCGTGCAGACGGATGACGCCAACAAGCTCTGAACCATTGATAACCGGGAGCACGCCGATGGCGCGGTGGGGTGACTCCATGAGCATGAGTGCTTCGTGCAACGAGGCAGAAGAGGCTACCGTCGTCGGTGCTACCGTCATGACGCTATCGACAGTCACGGAAGCGAAATCAACACCTCGCTCGACGAGACGTCGAACGTCTCCATCGGTGAGAATGCCACAGATGTGCGTGCCGTCACGAACAACGCAAACGATGCCCAAAGCATGACGATCAAGCTCGTGGATGGCCGCATCCAATGTCGAGCCTGAAACGATGGAAGGCAACCCTGCTCCACTATGCATATGGTCCTTCACCTGCCGTCCAAGAAGTGAACCGATCGATCCGTGAGGATGCGTGCGCGCCAGCACATCCATTGATTCCGGCCGACGGTGAGCGATGGACATCACGAGCAGGTCGGCAACGATCAATGACGTAGTCGTGCTTGCCGTCGGCAGAATATTCATCCGATCATACTCACGGTCGATTGGCGCAACGAGGCGTATGTGCGCCCTATTGGAGAGGGTTGTTTCCCGACGTGAGGTCACCGAAAGCAATGTCACGCCCTCT
>DNLG01000045.1:16208-21543 GCA_003488525.1 Bacteroidota bacterium
CTTTTGCACAACACCAAGGTCGCCATGAAGTGCATCGGCGCTATGCATGAACGAAGCCTGAAGTCCAAGACTGGCAAGCGATGCAGCGAATTTGCGAGCGACGAAGCCGGACTTCCCTACTCCCGTAGCAACAACAGCACTGGCACTCGTGAGCGCATCGACGGCACGGTCAAACTCTTCGTTGATCTCCTTCTCAAGGAGATCAAGGGCATTGCGCTGCAGTTGCAACGCATCGACAACATCCTGCGGCAGGGGGCGAGCATTCATATCTGCGAATATCTGTAGAAAAAGAAAAGCCCCCGACGCAGAACGTCAGGGGCTTTGGAATTTCCGGTTGGAAAATGCTTAGCGCACGATGGTCAGCGTCTTCGACAAGATCGTCTCACCGACGGTGAGCTTGTACATGTACGAACCGCTGGCAACGTCGACGCCATCTTCGCCACGACCATCCCACTCAACAGCGTATGCTGTTGATTGACCGGCTACGACATTGTCGTACACATTCTTGACAACATTGCCCATGAGGTCAAACACTTGAAGCTTGACGCGTGAGCTTTGAGGAACCGTGAATGTGAACGTTGTCTTGCCATTCGATGGGTTTGGATAGCTATTGTCGAGCGCGACACTTGCATTGTTACCGAACTCAACGTCGACAACATTGGAGAAGTTGTTCGCGCCACTTGCGTCGACCTGACGCAGACGGTACTGATACGAAACTCCAGTTGTGACATCAGCATCAAAGAACTTGTAATTCAACGTCGTGTTTGAGTTGCCAGATCCAGCAACAAAACCAACGTTCTTCCAAGGATTGTTTGCGTCTGTCGTGTTGTCGACGCAGGTAAACGATGCCTTGCCAGTTGTCAGGTTGTGTACTTCCTTGACCGCGCGGCGCTCCACATGGAAACCAACGTTGTTCGTTTCCGATGCTGTTTCCCAGAAGAGGTCCACACCGGCAGAACGTCCCTTTGCATCAAAGAATGACAGCTCGACAGGGTTGGACTCACAGTTGATAAACAGCGGAGGATTCGAGAACGAACGGTTTCCGAAGAACGGACGGATCAGCGGGATCCATGAACCACGTGTGAACGTAGCATAACCAAGGCTTCCACCCATAGCGTCAAGATGCGGATAACCAGGGTTACCGATCGTTGGCGTGAATGGAACCCAGTCACCGCTGAAGCGCGTCATTTCATACGCGAAGCGGTTATCGTTCAGAAGAGATCCTGCACGATTGCGCACGCGGAAGTTCTTGTCGATAAGAAGTGAGCGGTTACCGATACCGAACACAGGAACGTCTGAGTACAGCGTCGTCACCATGCCCATACGTGTTTCCGAGGCACCGAGTTCGTAGCCTTCCGTACCCATCTGAGCAACCGATGCCCAATATTCACCCGGTGGGATGACTACTGGTGTAGCGAGCAGATACGTGACATACTTACCGAACTGAGGCTCGGTGAATGCGCCCGTTTCGTCTTCGCCACGGCGACGCAGAATCGTAGAGTTCGCGATACGTTCGTCACCAGGAACACCGCCCTGATCACGATACAGCGAGAACGAGATGTTCAGAACGTCTTGGTTGAGTTCTGCCCAGAAAGCCTGGTAACCAGCAAGCGTGTCCTGAGAGTAGAGTGTAAAGCGCATTGCCAGCTGACCCGAGGAGTTACCGGCATCGGCACCATACATCTGCGCACCGGCAAGCGGATTCGGGAACGTGCCCCACGTTGAACCTGCCGTGTATTGCTGGTTAGGACCCGTCAGCAACGACTGCCACGACGAGCCGTTAGCACCGGCAGAGAATCCACCGTGATTCAGACCCTTACCCGTAACACCTGAGAACTGAATCTTCGGCACGTCGTTCGCTGGATTCGCAGGATTCGTTTCATAGGCAAACGCAGGACCAAACGTCATGCGGAACATCGTGAACGTCGAATCGTTCAGGGTGTCAAGATCGTTACCCGGGAAGAAGATGCGACCCGTGATCTTGTAGTTGCCCGGCGTCGTCGTACGGAAGTTCGCGTCTGGGAATGGCAGGATCACTTCGCGGTTTCCGGCAAGTGTCGGAACCGTAATGGAACGACAGTAGATCTGCTGCGATTCGTTTCCATCTGGCTTAATCCAGAGCTTAACCGAGAATGCCGGAGCGGCAATATTCGTGTTGTTCGAAAGCTTAACACGAATCGGAACGCGTGTTGCCTGCGAGGCCGGTGCCATGGTGTAAGGCCAGATCAGCTGGATATTGCTGAACTCGATATCGGTGACTTCGTCCGGGAAGAGAAGCTTCACGTTATCGATGTAGAAGTTGTCTTCGTCGTCAGACGGAGCCGGAGGAATCGAATTCATCACGCAGCTTGCGCGAAGGCGGAAGCGGAAGTTACGAGCACCTTCATTGACCCAGCGAAGCACGGTGTCAGGAATTGGGATCGTGACCTTGTAGTATTCAGCATCCTTACCATCGTCGAACAGATCCTCACGCAGACCTCCAAGTGGCGGCGTCGTGGTGTTCGTCAGCTGGAGGTTGTAATCGGCAATGTCAAAACCACGAGCAAAGCCACCACCACCCCAGACCTGGAACGGCTGGAGATACTGCGTTCCGCGACCCATGTAGTCAAGGGTCCACGTCTGGATGTTTGTGATGTTAGTCAGACCGTCAAACGATGGACGAGCGAACTCGACAAGCAGACGGTCAGGATTGCGGAAGCCAGGGGTGAAACCATTGACAGCAAGCATGTTCACGCGGTGCTCTGGTCCAATCAGACGGTTATCCGAGAAACCACGACCAATGTTCGTGAGCCTACCGGAACGCTGATAGGAGATCGAAAGAACAGCGCGCTTGCGACGGACAAGGTTGATTGGGAACGAACGAAGCTCGTCACCACCGTATTGACCGATGACCGGGATATCAACGTTTGCCAGATTGAGGCGGTTCATTCGAATGACCGGTGACTTCAGACGGAAGATGTCTGAATTCGCAGCGGCATACTCACCGCGCGGAGGAGGAGGATTATTGGTGACTTCGTCACCGTCCACAACCTCAGATTCGATGTTCACCCACTTGAGAACAGAAGGCATCGCAGCCCCACCAATGAGGTGGTACTCGTTGACGTCGTCCGAGAACGACGTCAGACGGCGCATCGAGAAAATGCGGATGCTCGTCGTGTCGTCAAAAGGCCACTGATCACCAATCGGCTGATTGATCGAGTCCTTTGGTTCGGCAATAACTGTCGTCAGAAGACGACCGATCTGATCGTCGATGAACGGATTCGGCTCGAATGGAGGGAAGATCACCTTGATGAACTCGTAAGGGAGCACGAACGTGCCAGCAGGCTGATACGGCTGGTTGACACCGTTGATGTCACAGCGGAAGACCTGTGAGATGTTCGTGTCACGAAGAGCAGCGTCCGTCACAGCACGCGAAGTGTTGTAAACGATCTTGCCTGTTGCCTCATTGACGATACGGAAACGTACGCGGAAGTTTGTGCCTTGCGGTACGTAGTTCACGCCCTGTGGACCTTGAATGTCGTTGGTCAGGCTCTGAACAATGGCCACTGGCTGGATGGCGCCGAGGCGATCCTCACCAGCAAGCAGCTCGTAGTTGTTAGCCTGCGCTGGAGGAACAATCACCGAGAACGCGAGGTTGGCATTGCTGTTCTGCTGACGCACACGATACGACACGTTGATAACGCGAAGAACGTTGCGGAACTGCTTGAACTTAATGGCCAGGAAGTCCTTCGGAACCGTGTTGTCGTCGTTACGCGAGCTGATAGCACGCACACCACCTGCAGGATCGACGTCCACGTTGTAGAGATACTCAGTGCTCTGCGTATACTTTGGAGCGTTGAAGTCAAGCGTCGTGATTGTCGGCATGACCGACGGGAAACCGTTCCAGCTCAGACGGCGAGCCGGACCAGTAACACCGACCGTTGAATTACAACGCATCCAGACGGTAGCGGCATACGGAGAAATTGCCGTACGTGGAGCAAGACCCGAGAATCGCTCGTACTGGATCGTTACCGAACTGTCACTACGATTCAGCGTAACCTGGAGCGACCAGCGAAGGTGCTCTCCAAGACCGGGACGATTGTTGGCTGCGAATGTCACGTTATACTGAGGACCACCACCGGAGCGGGCTGTCTTGGCACCGATCGGTGTGAGGTTCACGTAGTAAATGACAAGCTTGTCGTTCGATGGCGAGCGCTTGTAATAGACGCGCGAGAAGTCATCGACAGCGTTGTCGTTCGGGTTGTAGACCGATACCTGAAGGTCGTCCCATGACGGCGCAATAAGTTGCGGAAGCACACCACTCCAGTTAGCCGCAATGCTATTGGCATCAAGCATGCGGTTCGTCGTCGTGCGAATCCCGGCCGATGGGCTGCCTGGATTGCCACCGCAGGCAACGTTGTTGTATCCCCAGTTGTCGAGTGTAGCGTCCGTCATCCCGTCGCCCGATCGCGAACGTGTGTCATCGGACATCGGGTCGTACGCCGAAAACACGCCAGGGCGTACTTCAAGCGACTGACGAGCAATAGGGTATCCGAACTGATCGATCGAATAGAAGTAGCGACGATTCGACAGGGCGATCAGACCGTTCGTCGACACGTAGAACGAGTCCTGGCGAACACCGTTGAAGAAGAACGGGAAACCAATCGAGATCGGTCCGGCAAAGGCGTTGTCGGTCGAGTCACGTGCGTCCCCAGGATTGCGGAAGAACGCCCAGCCACCGTAAATGTTCTGGGTCGGATCCGTCCAGTATGCTGTCGGAAGCTGCTTTGCCCCCGACAGGATTCGACGCCACGTACCTGGTTCGGTAAGGGTGTCGACAAACTGTGAAGGATCTGGGCGCCAGAAATCCGGTGCCTCGTCGTCCGAGTCCACGAAGTAATACCCCGTGGAGATGGCTGGATTCGTGCGCGCGTTCGGACCATTGGCCGTGAACGGCTGCGGATAGGACGCCACCGGCGTACGCTGTCCGCTCTTGCGCAACACGTCTTCGCCATCCTTTTCGTCGGCAGCCATAGCGAGCGAAACGCTCACAAGCCCCGTCATGAGAACAAGGAATAGCAGTCTGCGGCTCATGCAAACCTCGATGAAACTGTGATGAAGTATGTGTGTTTGGTTTTCACTTTGAACAGTCTTCTCTGCGATGAAGAGACGTAACAACATTGCAGAACGCTCATAGTTACATGTGCAACAATGCGCTCCGCCCCTTTCAGCGTCCTTCAATATTCTGATTTTGGGCGAATTAGTCAAACAAATTTTCTGCACACGGCAAAGCAGGGGGACGGAATTAGCATTAGCGATTTTCCGGTCCAGATTGTTCGATGACAACGCATTTGGC
>DNLG01000045.1:21730-23733 GCA_003488525.1 Bacteroidota bacterium
TGAAGTTGTTCGGGTGTATCGTCGGGAAACACCTCCACGGTTGCCTGAGAGATGATCGAGCCTTCGTCGTATTCTTCGGTCACCAGGTGCACCGTGGCACCGCTGACGGCTTCTGCCGCGGCAATGACGGCCCGATGAACGTGAATCCCGTACATCCCCTTACCACCATGATTAGGTAAAAGTGCGGGGTGTATGTTAATAACTCTGCCGTGAAGGAAATCGATGACCTGCGGTGAAATCTTGCGCATGAAGCCAGCCAGGGCCAGAATCCCGATGCCATTGTCGTGAAGAGCCCCGATGAGGGTCCTCTCCCAGTCCGATGGTGGCAGAATGCACATGGGAACGCCAAAATGCCGGGCAACATCGGTGATACCGGCATCGGGCCGCGTTGAAACTACTAGCACGACGCGGTACGAAGCGCCGGGTTTGAGACCGTGTTCTATCAGTGCCCGGGCATTCGTGCCGGTGCCACTGCCCAGTACGGCAACGCGAAGCGGCAAGGCGGATACCACCGGCTACCTGCCTTCGACAAGATTCGGAGCAAGCCAGCGCTGCATATCGGCAACGTCCATTGCCTTGCGTGCCGCGTAGTCATGCAGCTGATCGGCAAGAATGCCGTTGACGGCGAAATAGGTTGCCTGTGGATGGGCAAAATACCAGCCGCTGACGCTTGATGCGGGAACCATGGCCATGCTCTCGGTCAGACTGATACCGATGGATGACGGCGCATCCAGAAGGCGAAACAGCGTCGGTTTTTCGGTGTGATCCGGACATGCTGGATAGCCTGGTGCAGGTCGGATGCCCTGATACTGCTCGTCAAGCAGCATGCTAACGGCGGAAGGGGCTTGCGTTTCATATCCCCAGATGTCCTGCCGCACACGCTCGTGCAGCCACTCGGCGCAGGCCTCGGCAAGACGATCGGCAAGCGCCTTGACAAGAATAGCGGAGTAGTCGTCGTTGTCCCGCACGTATCGGGCGGCAAGCTCATCGACGCCGTCGCCTATGCACACGGCAAACGCCCCGATGTGGTCGCTGGTGCCGTCCGGCAGCCCGCTGGAATCAACGATAAAATCGGCCAGAGAGAGGTTCGGCAGACCCTGGGCTTTCTTTCCCTGCTGACGCAGGAAATGCAGCGTTGTCGATCCGTCAACAATGATATCATCTTCTCCATCACGGCGCGCAGGGAACACTCCGCAGACTGCACGCGCGCGAAAAGCGCCGCTCGAAACGATCTCGTCGAGAAGTCGCGTGGCATCGTCAAACAGCGTTTTCGCCTGCGACCCCATGACTGGATCATCGAAGATCGCCGGATATCGCCCCTTCAGCTCCCAGGAGAGAAAGAACGGTGTCCAGTCAATGTAGTTCCGCAACATCGCCAGGTCGATGTGGTCAAAAGCATGCACGCCGGGCTTGCGCGGTGCTGGCGCTATCTGCGCAGGATCTACGCTGAGGGCGTTGTCGCGCGCTTGATCAAGGGATAGGAAGTTGCGTGCATCCGAGCGGCGTGCATACTCAGATCGTACACGCTCGTATTCCGAACGCACCGCGTCGGCATAGGCCACACGTCCCTCGCTCGAAAGCAGCGAGCCAACAACCGGCACGGCCTTCGAGGCATCAAGAACGTGAATCACCGGGAACGAGGCAACGGGTGCGATTTTCACCGCCGTATGCGTCCGTGATGTCGTCGCTCCACCGATGAGAAGGGGCTTGCGTACACCGCGTCGTTCCAATTCGCGAGCAACGTGGACCATTTCATCGAGTGACGGCGTGATCAGTCCCGACAGGCCAATCACATCCGCCCCCTCCTCGATTGCCGCATCGATGATTCGCTCGGCAGGCACCATCACGCCCAGGTCAACAACTTTATAATTATTGCATCCGAGAACGACGCCAACAATGTTCTTGCCGATGTCATGCACGTCGCCCTTGACCGTGGCCATGAGTACGACGCCGGCGTTCTGGTGCGTGGTTCCCAGCCTGCGCTTTTCCTCCTCCATGAACGG
>DNLG01000045.1:24044-43261 GCA_003488525.1 Bacteroidota bacterium
TCGACATCAATGAATTCCGTCACGCCGCGCACGAGTGCGTGCTTAAGCCGCTCAGACAGCGGAGAATCTCGCCATGCTTCTACAGTTTCATCATTCTGACGATGCTCTGCAACCGTTGCTGCAAATGCAAGCATCCGTTCCGTGGCATCCGAACGCCGGTTGAGGATCACATCCTCGGCATGTTCCAGCAGCTCTTTCGGGATCTCGTCGTACACGTCGATCTGACCGGCGTTGACGATACCCATGTCAAGGCCGGCGGCAATGGCATGGTACAGGAACACCGTATGCATGGCCCGCCGCACGGGCTCATTGCCGCGGAAGGAAAAGGAGATGTTGCTGACTCCTCCACTGACCTTTGCAAGCGGAAGGTTGGCCTTGATCCAGGACGTCGCCCTGATGAAGTCAACAGCATAGTTGTTATGCTCGTCAATTCCCGTGGCAACCGTCAGAATATTCGGGTCGAAGATGATGTCCTGGGGAGCAATGCCTAATCGCTTGGTCAGAATGTCATATGCTCGTTTGCAAACCTCAATGCGGCGCTCATAGGTGTCCGCCTGCCCTGCTTCGTCGAACGCCATTACGATGATCGCCGCACCGTAATCGCGGCAGAGGGTGGCCCGCCGTATGAACTCGTCTTCCCCATCTTTAAGCGAGATGGAGTTAACAATCGCCTTGCCCTGCACGCAGCACAGTCCGGCCTCAAGCACGGTCCACTTCGATGAATCGATCATGATCGGTACCCGCGAGATGTCGGGCTCGGCAGCAATCAGATTCAGGAACGTGGTCATGGCCTTCTCCGAGTCGAGCAGGCCCTCGTCCATATTCACGTCAATAATCTGTGCACCGTTCTCAACCTGCTGCCGGGCAACATCAAGCGCCCGCTCATAGTCACCGGCAAGGATCATTTTCGCGAAGGCACGCGATCCGGACACATTCGTGCGCTCTCCGACGTTGACGAAGTTGGTCTCGGGACGGATCTCGACCATTTCGAGACCGCTCAGGCGCATGGTTGGCACGGCCGTCATTGGTATGCGCGGACTCCTGCCCGAAACCGCCTCGGACATCGCCCGAATGTGATCAGGCGTCGTGCCGCAGCACCCACCGAGAATGTTCAGAAATCCTGCCTCGGCATACTCTCTGGCCTGGGCCGCCATGTACTCCGGCGACTCGTCGTAACCGCCCATGGCATTGGGCAGGCCGGCATTCGGATAGAGCGAGACGTAGGCCGACGAAACGTTGGAGAGTTCCTCGATGAAGGGGCGCATCATGGCCGAACCGAGAGCGCAGTTAAGTCCCACCGATAACAGATTTCGCGCGTGGGCGATCGAGGTCCAGAATGCCGACGGAGTCTGACCCGAGAGGGTACGACCCGACATGTCGGTGATGGTACCGCTAATCATAACAGGAATCGTCACCTGCCGCTCATCGACCAGTTCGGCCCATGCCTTGAGCGCTGCCTTGGCGTTGAGCGTATCGGTGATGGTCTCGAGAAGGATCAGATCAATGCCCCCTTCAAGCAGCCCCAGGAGCTGTTCGCGGTACGACCGTCGCATCTGGTCGAACGTCACCGAGCGCGCTCCGGGATCATTCACATCGGGTGACATCGAGAGCATCTTCGTGGTGGGTCCTATGGATCCTGCGACAAACCGCGGACGGTCAGGCGTCAGACGCGTGATCTCGTCAGCGGCCTGACGTGCCAGGATCGCCCCCTGACGGTTGATCTCCCGCGCCAGATCCGAAAGGCCATATTCGGCCTGACCCATAGGCGTGGAGGAGAACGTGTTTGTCTCGATGATGTCGGCACCGGCCCGCAGGTACTCCAGATGAATACTCCGGATCGCCTCGGGCTGCGTCAGCACGAGCAGGTCGTTGTTTCCCCGAAGAGACGTGGCATGGTCTTTAAACCGCTCTCCGCGGTAGTCTTCCTCCGTCAGTCGGAGGCGCTGGATCATGGTGCCCATGGCACCGTCAAGCATGAGAATGCGCTGTTGGAGAAGCCGGCGAACGTCGTTCATTCCGGCAAATCTACGGTGTAATCAAGGATGACGACTGAATCACCATCGATGCGGTAACGGAAGCGCGCATGGCGCAGCGACAGCACATAATGGTGCGGCCCGACGCATCGGATGCGGCGATATGGATGGGGCAGCGGGTCGACCGAGAGCGTGCGCTCCACGTAAAGGCGCTCATCCGGCGGTATGCTCGCATCCACGCAGTCCCAGATGACCCTATGATTCGGCTCTGGGTTATCATCGACCCACGCGATCCTGCTCTGCGGGAAAGCATCGGCATAGGCCAGATAGGGCTTTACATCCAGCACCGGCGTACCGTCGAGCAGATCCGTATCCTCGATATGCAGCATACGTCCGTCAACGCGCAGCAGTCGGACGCAGGTAAGCCCGATCGGATTCGGGCGGTGAGGTGACCTTGTTGCCAGAACTCCCCGCTTGCGTCGCCCGCGAGGAGGAAGTACAAGGGGCTTCCAGTTCTGTATCCGATCGAAAACGGTCACCAGCCAGATCCGCTCGCACCCGGACAGATCCTGCACGGCCTGCTCGAAGTTCTCATGCGGCCTGAGTTCCACCACTGCCGACACTCGGTGCTCATCGCGGTTGGGCTGACGCGGTGCGTCGTATCGACGCACATGCGACGTCCGAACGTGGCCGATCGGGCGAAACGTCCACGTCTGTGGTTCGCCCCCTTCAGGATGATCATTGTTCATGGGTCTTCCGAGCGGAGCCCCCCGAGGTGCAACTCCGGTGTCATGATTACCACGCCGCACCGATCGAGAGCGCGATGAAAAGACCGCCAAAGTTGGTGATCGGCTTGCCGCGAATGCTCTCTAGTCCGTCTCCACCAAATGGAATGGCGTAGTATTTGACGCTGACACCGACCTGGTTGCCCTTGCCGACGGGGCCGAACACCGCACCGCCCCCGAGCATCACGCCCATCCGGGGATACAGAGTTGCACTGCCGAAAGATTCGAAAAACTCGAAGTATCGGGGGGGATTGTAGAAGTCGCCCTCGTCGATGTACGGCGTCCTGATGATTCCCGCGCCCGTCGCACCAAAGGCAACGTATGGACGAAAGGTCTCCTGCAGCGATTCGCGAAAGAGTCTGTATTGAATCGACACCGTCAGGGGTACCATGAACAGACGGTTGACCTTTTCAGCAACGATCGGTATCACACCGTTGAGCAGCGCGTTGTCAAACTCGTCCGTATTGCGCCGGCCACTGATGAAGGCATCAATGTTGAGCGTTATACCACTGCCGAGCTCAAATCCGTAATACCCACCAAAGGCCCAGCCGCTGGATGACAGGAGAATGTTCGCGCCGGCGCCGTTGTATGCGACCGCCTGGCTTGTCACATCGTCCATCAGCGGGCGCACGGGGCGGAACATGATGGTGGTGTCGGTCACCGGAAGATCACCGCCGGTAACCTGCGCCCTCAGACCGGCCCAGGGGGCGATCAGCATTGCGAGCAGTAAAAACACGTGATGAGGGCGTGTGACCATTTGGTAGTAGTGAGGTGGACAGACGAGTACAAATCTACAACGCAGTCAGTGTGGATAACATTGCTAATCCTTTCAGTTTCCGTAGTTTAGCGGTTGATGACCCATACCGAATTCCACAATGTCCTCAAACGCACGTTTCCGCTCGAAAGTGCAATGTCCGGCGACAATGTCGGCCTCCAGGTCCGGAGCGCCTCGGAAACAGTAGAATCGGTGCTGACCTGTATGGAGATCACCGATGCGGTGGTCGACGAGGCCATCCGCCTGGGCATCGGGGCAATCGTGACGTTTCATCCGCTGATCTATTCGCCCCTTCTCAAATTGGACGCAAGCGAGCGCGTCACGCGGCTGCTTGCCAGGTGCATCCGAGCCGACATGAGCGTGTACTGCGTGCACACCGCCTTCGATGCGCACCCACGGGGCACCAATAAGCTGCTTGCAGACCGTCTCGGACTGACGCCTGAGTCGACCATCGTGCCCGGTGCGGCCACGCTCGACGGCGCGCATGGTGGTATGGGGCTTTTCACCACGTGCGACCTCGAATTCGACGATCTGCTTCAGCGTGTGGCCAGCGTCTGTGGCGCTCCAGTGCGCTTCTGTCCACCTGCCCACACACGCGTTCGACGTGTTGCCATCGTCGCCGGCAGCGGCATGTCGTTCTTCGATCAGGTCGTTGCTCGGGCTGACGTGTTTATTACCGCCGACGTCAAGTATCACGCATTTCATGCTGCGCAGAACGTGATCGGGCTTATCGATCCGGGACATTTTGAGATGGAACAGTTCGTCGCCCGCGGCATAGCCGACGAGCTCGAGCGTGTCCTTGATGACTGCACCGTTCACTGCAGCACGGTCATGACCAGCCCTGTGGGATACTACACGGCGACCTCCACATTCGACAACAGATTCGTTTCAGTTTTGTAACCCTAACTGCGGAGCATGCATGGAAGAACAACTCCAACTTCTGGCCCAACTGGCAGCCGTCGATGCGGAACTCGATGAGCTGCACGACGAACTTGGAGACCTCCCGGCCGAGGTCAAGAAGATCGAGAAGGTTGTGCGTGCCAAGCAGGATGCCGTCGACACTACCAAGGCGGCCATCGACGAACTCAACCAGCTCCGAAGCACGGCCCACGTGACCATGCAGGAGAGTCATGACAAGGAGCAGAAGCTGGCCCAGCAGCAGTTCCAGGTCAAGAATAATCGTGAGTTTGACGCGATCACCAAAGAGATCGAGCACCTCAAGCAGGAACGTGCCGATCTTGACGAGCGGCTTCGCACCGCAGGTGTGACCGAGGAAAACCTCACGACAACACTGCAGCAGCAGCAAGCGGAGCTCGATGAGGTCCACTCAAAGCTGGTCGACAAGGAAAAGGCACTCGAAGTACTTTCCGGTGATCAGAATGAGGACCTGAAGAAGTTCATCGCTCTGCGACTGAAGATCATCGCCAAGCTTGACGACACTCTGGAAGCGGAATACGAGCGCATTCGTACGTTCCACAGCGAGGCCGCCGTGGCACTTAGGAAGAACTCCTGCAGTGGCTGTTACTCGGCGATCCCTTCGCAGCGGATCATGGAAATGAAGTACCAGCGCGACAAGCTCTACACCTGCGAGAACTGCGGTCGTATTCTCTTTACGGAGGACGTTGCCGTGGACATCGAGGAGCTGCTCGAAGCACAGGGCTGATCTTTTATCGACAACGTAGTCGGGGATCCCGGGCAACTGCCGGCGGCACTCCTTGCGATTTCCGCCGGAGGAAAGTCCGAACTCCGCAGAACAATGCGCTTCCTAACGGGAAGGTGCCAAGCTCGGCGGCCTCGTGCCGCCGGGCGAGGCAACGGAAAGTGCAGCAGAAAGACACCGCCGATGGCCCGTGCTTGCATGGGATCAGGTAAGGGTGAAATGGTGGGGTAAGAGCCCACCGGCAGACGGGTGACCGTCTGGCTCGGTAAACCCCGCATGGAGCAAGACCAAGCAGGGCGTTGGCTACCCTCGGGTGGCGGACGGCTGTTCGTCGTTCCTCGTCCCCATACAGGGGCGAACAACGTCCGGGTAGGTCGCTTGAGGTCGATGGCAACATCGATCCCAGATAAATGGTTGCCTCCCCCACCCCGGTGGGGAAGACAGAATTCGGCTTACAGGGGTCTCCGTACTACGATTGATCGATGATCCATAGTTTTGCCGTCGGTCAACCGGGGTGCCGCAGAGCCCCCTAACCTTCTCGACCGTGGTGAACTCACCCTCACATGAGGACCTGCTGATGCGCCTACGTTTAGCCTTGCTCGCCTCCGTGGTACTGATCGGTGCCGACCTCAGTGCACAGACCCGTGTCGTTGTGCTGCCGTTTCGTAACATGTCGCACGACATCAAATACAACGCCTGGAACTATCAGTTTGCCGATTCACTGCGAGCGGCGCTTCTCGAAACTGATCCCGCGCAGAAGGAGTTTGCTATCGTCCCGGCCGACAGTGTTGAGCTTGCCCTGGCCGATCTGAACCTTGACCCGAATAATCCGCAGTACGAATCGGATATGTGGAAGGCCGTACGAAACCTTGGAGCGCAGAAAGCTGTTCAGGGCAACTTCCAGCTTCGCGGCGAGCGCGTGCTGATCAACTGCTACATCTATGACATGGGTTCGATGATGGCCGATGGGACCAATCAGGCAAAGGACATCTACAAGTCACCGACCACCTTTCTTGAAGCAATACGCCCGATCGTCAAACGTATCCGTCCCGGCCTTACAGCCCCCTGAACGTCACACCAGAGCTCACTTCCAATGAATTTCGAACTGCCCGTTATCACACTTCCCGAGACCACAGCCGGACGGCGTCCCGAATGGCTGAAGGTTCGCGCACCCGGTGGTGAAGACTACGCCCGCGTCAAGTCCATGATGCGGTCAAAAGCCCTGCATACCGTGTGTGAGGAAGCTCGTTGCCCGAACATTACCGAGTGCTGGAACGCCGGCACGGCAACATTCATGATCCATGGTGACACCTGCACACGCTCATGTGGCTTCTGCGCTGTCAAAACCGGACGTCCCCTTCCGGTGGATCTGGACGAACCACGACGCGTGGCCGAAGCGGTCGCCTCGATGAGCCTTAAGCATGCTGTTATCACCAGCGTCAACCGCGATGAGCTCAAAGATGGTGGTTCGATCATCTGGGCGGAAACGATTCGTGCCGTGCGCCAGGCCTCTCCTGAAACCACGATCGAAGTGCTGATCCCAGACTTCAAAGGCAACCTCGATAATCTCCAGCGGGTGATCGATGCTCGGCCGGACGTGCTGAATCATAACACCGAAACCGTTCCGCGCCTGTACCGACACGTGCGCCCACAGGGACGATTTCAGTGGACGCTCGATGTACTTCGCGAGTCCAAAGAACGCGGCATGCGCACCAAAACAGGCATCATGCTGGGTCTGGGCGAGACGCCCACCGAGATCCTCGAAACCATGGTCGAGCTCGCTGCCGTTAAGGTGGACGTGCTCACACTTGGACAGTATCTGCAGCCAACAAAGAATCACCTGCCTGTAGACCGGTTTGTGCATCCGGATGAGTTCAAGCACTATGAAGTCGAGGGACTGAAGATGGGATTCGACATCGTCGAATCCGGCCCACTGGTCCGCAGCTCGTACCACGCCGAGCGACACGTCTGATGCGATTCACGGTGCTTGGCAGCGGCACCTCTACGGGGGTGCCTACCGTTGCCTGTGAGTGCCCGACTTGTTGCAGTTCAGACCCGCGCGACAAGCGCCTGCGAACGTCGCTGCTTGTCGAAAGTTCCACAACACGACTCGTGGTCGACACCTCGTCGGATTTCCGATACCAGATGCTGCGCTGTGGCATTGTTGAGCTCGATGCGGTGATCTACACCCATCATCACTTCGATCACATCGGCGGGTTTGATGATCTGCGTCCGTACGCATTCCGTCGCGGTAGTGCGATGCCCGTCTATGCCATGAATGAGACCATGCAGGTATTACGCTCAACCTTTCCCTATGCCTTCGGATTGGTCGAGTCGACCGGTGCGTCGATCCCCAACGTTGAGCTGCACGAGATCCACGAAGCCCCCTTTCGCATTGGAGACATCGACATTGTCCCCATCCCAATGCGTCATGGACTGCGCATGCGCGTCAACGGCTACCGATTCGGTTCATTGGCCTACTGCACCGACACGAATTTCATCCCGGAAGCATCCCTCGATCTTCTAAGGGGGCTTGACACGCTGATCATCGACGGCCTGCGCTGGGAACAGCATCCAACGCATTTCACCATCGACCAGTCACTGGCGATCATTGCCGACCTCCGACCGAAACGCGCCTTCCTTACGCACATTGCCCATCAGGTCCGGCACGCGATCGATTCGGAACGTCTGCCAAACGGCGTAGAGCTTTGCTACGACGGTCTGGTGATCACGACGTAGTGTCTTGCCGAGCCTGGTCGCCGTCTGACTCTTCCGTGTCGACCTCGAGTTGTTCAGACGTCGATTGCCAGTAGGCCCCGGATGTTGCTTCGGTATTGGCCGGCGGCGGCTGCTGGGATTTGTCATCGCCCGACTCCAGAAGAATGGCCAGCTGCTTGCGTAGTGTGCGGTGATCCGTCTGAATGGCCACGCTGTCGTCCATGTCGATCATCGTCGTGGTCGTCTTGAGAAGGTCATCTATCTCGCGAAGTTTCGGCAGGTCAGCCAGTGAGTTCAGTCCGAAGACGCGAAGGAATTCCTCTGTCGTTCCATACAAAAGCGGCTTGCCGGGAGATTCCGAACGTCCAACCATTGCCACAAGCTGCTTTTCAACCAGCGAGTTGACAACTTCTCCTGAATTGACGCCGCGGATAGCGTCGATCTCCCCCTTGGTGATGGGTTGGCGGTAGGCGATGATCGCTACGGTTTCGAGCGCTGCCTGCGTCAAACGCTTGCGATTCTTGGCCTTCAGAAGACGCTGCACCAGCATGCCATGCTGCGGTGTTGTGGCAAACTGAAAGCCACCGGCGATCTTCACCAGACGGTAGGGTCTGCTCGAGCGCGCAAGCTCATCATTGATGTCCTCGACAAGCTCGTCGAAATACCCCTTGGGCACGTCAAACGTCGGCACAGCAACCACCGCAGGTGGCTCGGGCGTGGGCTCGCCCTCGAGCGGCAGTGACTGCTGACCAGGCGACTGCTGCGATGGATCTTCCTGCACAAGGATGCGATGAAGCGCCCGCGAGGTAAGGGGCTCTTCACTGGCAAAGATCAGCGCTTCGAGCGCGCGGCACTGCTCGATTCGATCGAGAGTAAAAAAGTACGGAAGCTCGCGCGTTGAGATATCGCGCTCGAAGGTTTCCTGTTCGATGTCGTTCATGATTCGATTTCCTCCTCAGGGCCGGGAGAATCCGATGCAACAATGTTCGTGCTGGCATCGACTTCGGCCGATTCATCATTCTTACGTTCAACAATTTCAATGTCATCGTGCCGGGCATCCTGGCGTACCAGAATGAGCTGGTTCTTGGCCAGCTCCAGAAGCGCCAGAAAGGTCACGACAATGTGCAGACGCGTGAGGCCCTGGACAAGACGAAACAGCGACGTCGACGTCGATGAACGAAGCACATGCATGATCTCGGTGGCCTTCTCTTCGACCGTGATCGGAAAGCGCGTCACCACGTGCGGATCGTCCTGATCGGGCGCTTTATCAATGGCTCGCTTGAGCGCCTTCAGCAAATCGAACAGCGTCGCGTTACGATAGGCACCGGACTCTGTTGCGTGGATCTCTTCGGCCTCGAAGATCTGCCTGTAGAGAACATAACGCTGATTCTCGGCCGAGATCATCATCGACTCGGAGGCCTCACGGAAGCGCTTATACTCCAGAAGCCGGCGCACCAGCTCCGCACGTGGATCCTCGTCGTCGATCTCACCGAGCGTATTGCCGGACTTTTCCTGCCGTGGCAAGAGCATCTGTGCTTTGATCTGCACGAGCATGGAGGCCATCACGACAAACTCACCGGCAAGCTCCAGATCAAGGATCTCGAGCACCTTGACATACTCGAGGAACTCCTGCGTGATCGATGCGATCGGAATGTCGTAGATATCCAGCTCGTCCCTCTTGATGAAGAACAGCAAGAGATCAAGCGGACCCTCGAAGTTTTCTAGTCGTACGCTGTACATGTTGTTACCTTAAATCCGTCGGGGCCGACGACGCCTGATGCGCCGAACCACCGATGTACGTTCGCGGGACACGGGCCGATATGGCTGTGGTGATCTCATACGGGATCGTGCCGGCCCACGTGGCAAGCTCGACCGCGTCGATGCTTTCGACGTGACCGTCGGCAGTGGCCTGCATACCAAGCAGCACGACGTCACTGCCGATCTCAATCGGCGCATCGCCAACATCGACCATCAGCTCATCCATGCAGATGCTGCCAACGATCGGGTAGCGTCGACCGCCGATGATGCATTGCGCATGCCCCGAAAGCCCCCTGAGATATCCGTCACCATACCCGATGGGCACCGTCACAATGGTTGTTTCGGTGCTCACCATATACCGGCGGCCATAGCTGACTGTATCACCCGGCCAGGCACGTCGTTTGGATACGACGCGCGAGCGGATCGACATCACGGGCCGAAGCGTCATTTCATCGCCCAACGCATGGTCATACCCGTAGATCGCGATGCCCGGCCGCACAAGCGTGTAATGAGAATCCGACGCCTGCCACAGCGCTCCGGTATTGGCTGCGTGAACCCAGACAAAGGTACAGCCGTCATCGACGAGTTGGCGGTGCGTTTGCTCAAAGGTGGATAACTGCTCCCGCAGAAACGTGCTTGCCGGCTCGTCGGCCGTGGCAAAATGCGTGCAGAGTCCGTCGAGGCACACTCCGGGCATCCGGCGGATCTGCCGTGCGGCTTCGATGGCTTCCTGCGGCCGGAATCCCTCACGCAGCATGCCGGTGTCGACGTACAGATGCACCGACACCCGGCGTGCCCTGCGCTGAGCGCAGTCCGAAAGCGCCTGAACACCATCCAGATCGCAGGCGACCGTGATAAGGTCATGCTCGACGACTGCGTCGATCTCCTGATGCTCGATGGGCGTCAGCACCAGAATGGGGGCGCTGATGCCGGCCTTGCGAAGAGCCACGGCCTCGTCGACGAACGCCGTGCCCAGTACGTCCAGCCCCAACTCTTCCAGCACGCGGGCCACTTCGATCATGCCGTGACCGTAGGCATTGGCCTTGACCATGCCGAGAACGGCCTTGCCGGCAGCGCGCATGCGCACGCGAGCAACGTTCCATTCCAGGGCATCAAGGTCGATCATCGCGACAGTTGCTCTCATGAGGCCTTCCCCGCTGCTGATGCATCCACCCATTCGAATGCCGCACGGATACGGCCGACGTCGAGTCCGGCTCCAAGCGCGCAGATCAACTTGATACGGGCCTTCTGTCCGTTGAGGTAATCGGCGAAAATGATGCCAGCGGCATGCAGGTGCTTACCAGCCCCTTCGTAGGCATAGATATGTTCGACGCGGCCCACCGGACAGCGACTGACCAGTACGACCGGTATGCCGTCGTCGTTGGCTCGTTTGAGGGCCGAATAGACCGGGGGCGTGACATTCCCAACGCCGAAGGCCTCGATCACCAAACCTGAGCATCCGCCCCGTCGACATGCCTCGATCAGCGTCTCATCCATTCCTGCATAGGACTTCAGCAAGGGTACGAATGCCGGCAGCGACTCAACAGAGAAGCTCTCCCGGTGAAAGGGGCTTCGATGAAAGAAGACAACTCCGTTGGAGATCCTGCCCACCGGGCCGAAGTCGAAACTTTCGAATGTGGACAGGTCCTGCGTGTCGGTCTTCGATGTCTCCGAAGCAGCCGTGATCACGCCGCCCAGGCAGACCAGAACGCCCAGGCCGGCGGCCGAGGGATGCGCCGCTACCGTCACGGCATCGCGAAGATTCCGCGGACCGTCCCAATCAGGCTCACTGCTGTTGCGCATCGCGCCAATGACCACAATCGGCTTGATCGTCTGCACGGAGCTGTCGAGGAAGTATGCGGTCTCCTCAAGCGTATCGGTACCGTGCGTGACCACGATGCCGTCGATCGACGCGTCAGAGGCGTACGTGCTGACGATACGGGAGACGTCCATCATCCTGTCGAGCGTCATGTGCGGACCGGGGAATGTACCGTACTCGTGCACCACGATGTCGGCCACGGATCGGATCCCCGGAATGCGGGCCAGAATCTCCCCGCCCGACATACTTGGTACCACACCGCCCCATTCCGCATCCAGCGTCGAGGCGATGGTACCGCCCGTAAAGACAATAACGATACGTGATTTTTCTGGTGTCGGCACGGCTGTTCCAAGAGGTCGTAAGGAACCGCGAAGATAGGGGCATGCTTCGTAGTTTTGTAGCCCATGATCACCGTCAACCCGCATCTGCACTCGACTTCGGCATACGCCCCCGGCGCATCGCCCGAGCAGATCAAGGCGCAGTATGGCCTGAGCGATGTTGAGAAGCTCGCCTCCAATGAGAATCCCCTCGGCTGTTCTCCTCGTGCCACGCGAGCGGCCATCGACGCACTCTCAACGGTCAACCGCTACAATGACGGTGGCGCGGCCCTGCGCGCGCGCCTGGCGGAGTTTCACGGGGTAACGTCGGATCATATCGCTGTGCATAACGGCAGCGATGCCATCATTCACCAGATCATGCGCACCTTCCTGCTCCCCGGTGAAACAGCCCTCAGCAGCGAAGGCACCTTTGTGAGCTTCCGTCTGGCAGTGGCGGCTGCCGACAGGCAGTGCCGTCTTGTGCCGATGGCCGCCGGATATCGCTACGACCTCGGTGCGATCGCTGATGCGATCGACGAGTCGACGAAGGTCATCTACATCGCTAATCCGAACAACCCCACCGGAACGCACGTGACTGCCGATGAACTCATCGGCCTTCTCGACAGGATCCCGATGTCGGTGCTGGTTGTCCTCGACGAAGCCTACATCGAATATGCGCGCCAGCTTCATCCGCAGACCTGCCCAACGGAAGATGTCGTGAGCCGACCCAACGTGGTGCGCCTACGGACGTTCTCCAAGGCATACGGCCTGGCGGCACTGCGCATCGGTTATGCCGTCGGCCACCCGGACGTGATCCAGTGGCTCAATCGCACGAAGCTGCCGTTCGATCCCAACGGCGTCGGTTGCAGTGCTGCAATTGCGGCGCTGGACGATCAGGAGTTCGTTGCACAGACCGTAGAGCTTAACGCGCAGTGCCTTGCGATCATGAAGCAGGCTGCGCATCAAGCAGAACTTGTCACGGCAGAGCCGGCAGCCAACTTCCTGATGATCGACCTCGGCTCGCCTGAGTCGGCATCGCGGTTTCATCGGATGCTTCTGCAAGGGGGCTTTATTTCTCGCCCCCTAAGCAACTTCGGTCTTCCAACGTGCGTGCGCGTAAGCACGGGTAGCGTCGAGCAGATCATGCGTCTTGCTGACGTTGTTCGATCTGCAGGACGTGAACTGCACATGCCCTTTGAACAATCACCAATACTGGCTCGTGAGGTTTGAGTTATGAGTGCAAACGAAGATTTCCTGCCGCTCAAAGGCACCGACTACCTGGAGATCTATTGCGGTAATGCCAAGCAGTCGTCCTACTTCTATCGGACGGCGTTTGGGTTTCAGCTTGTGGCCTATGCCGGACCCGAGACTGGCGTACGCGACCGAGCATCATACGTTCTGCAGCAGGGTAAGATCCGCCTTGTGCTGACCTCTGCGATGTATCCCGATGGCCCCATTACTGAACACGTGGCCAAGCATGGAGACGGCGTCAAAGTTCTCGCACTGTGGGTCGATGACGCAACGGCGGCGTGGCATGCAACGACATCACGTGGAGCTGTTGGCGTTCAGGAACCAACGGTCCTGAAGGACGAGTTCGGCGAGGTCGTTGTGGCAACGATCAAGACCTACGGAGATACGGTTCATACGTTCGTGGAACGCAAGAATTACTCCGGCCCGTTCATGCCCGGCTATAAGGCCGTTGACGACGGATACAAGACGGAACCTATCGGCTTGATGTACGTCGATCATTGCGTCGGCAATGTCGAGCTGGGCCAGATGAACTCCTGGGTGAAGTTCTACGAAGACGTCCTTGGCTTCAAGCTTCTGATCACCTTCGATGACAAGGACATCTCGACGGAGTATTCGGCTCTGATGTCAAAGGTCGTTTCGAATGGCTCGGGATACGTCAAGTTCCCTATCAACGAACCTGCCTCGGGTAAGAAAAAGAGTCAGATCGAAGAGTACATCGAATTCTACCGCGGCGCCGGCGTTCAGCACATCGCCGTTGCCACCGACGACATCCTTCATACCGTCGGGGAACTGCGCCGCAGGGGCGTACAGTTTCTCCAGGTACCCAATACGTACTACGAGGATCTCTTTGAGCGCGTCGGTACGATCGATGAAAACATCAACGACCTGCGCGACCTGAATATTCTTGTCGATCGTGACGAAGAAGGCTATCTCCTGCAGATCTTCACCAAGCCCGTCGAAGATCGTCCGACAGTGTTCTTCGAGATTATTCAGCGTCGGGGAGCACGCTCGTTTGGCAAAGGAAACTTCAAGGCCCTGTTCGAATCGATCGAACGCGAGCAGGCGCTACGCGGAAATCTGTAAATCACCATCTCTTGTTTCACCTACAAAGCTGACGTATGGCTGCATCAGCAAAAAAGGGAGGCACTGTGTCCTCCCACTTCCCCGGGCACAACCCGTTCCTGGAATCCGTTAACGCCTACTTCGATAAGGCCGCATCGATCATGGACGTCCCGAAGGGGCTCCTCGAGCAGATCCGCGCCTGCAACTCGGTGTACTACATGCAGTTCCCGGTGCGCATCAAGGGTGGCATCCAGGTCATTCAGGCATGGCGGGCCGAGCACAGTCACCACAAGTTGCCCACCAAGGGAGGCATTCGATATGCCATGACGGTGGACCAGGAAGAAGTGCAGGCACTGGCTGCCCTGATGACCTACAAGTGTGCCGTCGTTGACGTGCCATTTGGCGGTGGCAAGGGTGGTATCCGCATCGATCCAAAGCAGTATACCGAGGAAGAGCTTGAGCGTATCACACGTCGCTATACGGTGGAGCTGATCAAGAAGAACTTCATCGGTGCATCGGTCGACGTGCCGGCTCCTGACTACGGCACCGGGCCGCGTGAAATGGCGTGGATCGCCGACACATATCAGGCCATGGTGCAGGATGACATCAACGCCCTCGGCTGCGTTACCGGCAAGCCGGTTGGCCAGGGTGGCGTGCGTGGCCGCACTGCTGCAACGGGCCGTGGCCTGTTCTTCGCGGTTCGCGAAGCCGTCAACGATCCAAAGCTCATGAAGAAGCTCAAGATGACAACGGGGCTTTCCGATAAGCGCGTCATCGTGCAGGGCTTTGGCAACGTAGGATACTATGCCGCGAAATTCCTCCACGAGGCCGGTGCAACGGTCGTGGGCGTGATCGAGTGGGATGGTGCGATCGTCAATCCCAAGGGCATCGACATCAATGCCCTACAAACGCACCGCATGGCCACAGGAACCATCACCGGCTTCGCCGGATGCAAGACGATCAAGGATGGCAACAGTGTCCTCGAACACGAGTGCGATATTCTCGTACCGGCTGCTCTTGAATCACAGATCCACAAGGGCAATGCCGCAAAGATCAAGGCCAAGATCATCGCCGAAGGCGCCAACGGTCCGATCACTTCGGAAGCAGAACCGATCCTTCTCAAGAAGGGTATCCTGGTGATGCCGGACATGTTCGTCAATGCCGGTGGCGTCGTGGTCTCGTACTTCGAATGGCTCAAGAACCTCTCACACGTGCGTTTCGGCCGAATGGACAAGCGCTTCGAAGAGGGCTCCAACCTTCGAATTGTTGACACGGTAGAACGTCTCACCGGCAAGAGTCTGACGCTGGCAGAGCGTCAGGTGATCGCCCGTGGTGCGGATGAAGAAGATCTGGTGAACTCAGGTCTTGAAGACACCATGATCGCCTCCTATCACACGATCGGTGAGATCTACTTTGGTAACCCGAAGGTCAAGGACATGCGTACGGCCGCCTTCGTGAGCTCGATCGACAAGATCGCCACATCGTACATGTCGCTGGGTATCTTCCCGTAACAAGCCCCGCAGTAAAGCAAACGCCGCATCGGATATCGATCCGATGCGGCGTTTTGATTTTCTCCCGGTTGGACTCTGCTGTGCTTAGTACACGACAAGCTTTTTCAATGTCCGCCCGCTGGTTGAACCATCGATTGCAAGCATGTAGAGTCCGCCCTGCACCACAGCGCCAGCAATGTCTCGGCGGTCCCAGCGCAGTTCGCCCCTTCCCTCTATCGTCTGAATGAGCTGACCCGTCAGAGTGTAGATCGAGAGCATCAGGCGCTCGTCCGGTGCACCGGCAACGGTCACGTCACTGGCTGCAGGGTTCGGGTACACGCGGACGCTTCCTGCGGCCGGGGCCGGATCTCCTTCGTCGACGCTTGTTACCTCGGTACGGTCAACGTAAAAGGTCACAAGTCCAAGGTCCGTGCTCACACTGACGAGCGCACCGAGCCCTTCGGCCTGGGTCGATTGCACGCAGAGTGATAGCTTTTCACCGTTGCGCAGATCAATCGGCGTTGTCGGAAATGGCGAGAAGCCCCACGTCAGAGCACCGTCACCCGAGATACGAACTCCGGTGATCACCGTGCTTCCGCACGGTATCTCAAAGGACTCGTTGCAGATCGTTGTTCCGGCCTGTCCCTTCGGGAAGAAGAGCGTGTCCTTGGAGAAGCGCAATGACGGTGCGCCATCCCCGCTGACGGTGAAGGTTTCCTGTCCCGAGCTGGCAAAGAATGTCACCTTTGCTTCAAATGGTCCGGCCGACCTGGGGCTAACACGGATCTGCAGATTACGACGCTCATTAACGGCCATCGTGAAGGGGGCCTTCAGGCCCACAACTTCGATCTTCGTTACCGGGTCGGCCGAGATCGACGTGATCGTAATCGGCGATCCGCCATCGTTGATCAGCAGGCCCGTAAGCGTTGTGTCGACCGTTAGACATGTAACGATTCCTCCGAGGGCGATCGATGATGACGCAAGCTTCAGACGTCCCGGACCGGCCACGGGCTGCACGCTCACTACTGCACCTGTTGAGGTAACACTGTCACAGCGGTTGAAGACCATGCAGGTGTAGACGCCGCTATCTTGACGGGTGACGCTGACGATGCGCAGAAGTCGGTTCTTACCCGATGGAATCACCTTGCCATCGCGGAACCACTGGTAGACGAGTTCTTCGCCCCCTGCCTCGACTGACAGAGTGAGCGTGTCACCCTCACGCAGAGCCCGGTCCACCGGCTGCGTGCGGATAAGCGGTAGCGCCGTGATGTCGAGCTTGACCTCAGCCGAGGTCACACTCGGAGAGCAGGCACCCTCGACTCGGCAACTATATGTCGCCTCGTCCAGAAGCGTGGCTCTGTCGAACTTGAGTACGCTCAATGTGTCATCGGGCAACGGCGCTCCGTTCTTTAGCCACTGAAAGCGCAGATCTGCGCCGCTGGCAGCGATCGAGAACGACGCACTGTCACCTTCACAGATCAGTCTCGGAAGGGGCTGGCGTGTAATGGTCGGTCGGTCGCCGACGCTCACGAGTATCTCATTTGAGGAAGCACTGGTGTTGCAGGCGAACACCACGCATTGGTAGAGGCCCGCCTCGGCCTGCGTTGCCTGGTTGATGGTCAGAACGGGATTGGTCCCGCCCGGAATATCTACGCCGTTACGACGCCATCGGTACTGTACGTTGTTGCCGGTGGCCGATACCGTTAGAGTGAGTGTTTTCCCGGCACAGACAAACGTCGGAGCCGGCTGCAGAGTGATGTTGGGTCCGGCCTGCACATTGATCGCGCCGCTACGTGTGATCTCTTCGCCCGTCGCCGCGTCGACCATGCGAATGATATAGCTTCCGGCAGCTACCGTCGTCGGAATGGTATACAGCGTCGAAAGGCCACTCGCCGCAAGCGTACTGATCACCTCGGTGGTGGCGAAGTTATCCTTCGACATTTCGATACGCACCATGCCAAGGCCTGTCTGCGACCATTCAACGGTGATCTGCGAACCGGCGCAAATCGTCGTGCCGGCGGCAGGTTTGGTGAAGTTCGCACCCGTGACGGTCATCGTGATATTGCCGGTCAGAGCCCAATCGTCGGCGTCATTATCGTTGCCATCATTGTTGACGGCATTGCCCGCTCCGGCAAAACTGTACGTCCCGTGCGCCGCAGGCGCAGTCCACTGAAACGCAAAGCGCGCCGTAGCGCCATTGAACGCCGTAACACCGGTCTGCGTCAGCTCGTTGGCAAAGATCTGCGTGTTGGGTCCAGGTATGAGCGTGCCGACAGTCCCAACGTTATCTCGAAAGCTCAGATTAAAGCCGGCGTTGCGGTGCAAACCATGACCGACGATGAATGTGAAGGTATTTGTCGCCCCGGCTTTGACCGTGCGTGGACCCTCAAGATTGACGTTGGTGTTGGCTGAAGCGCCACCGTGGCAGCCACCACAGCCCACGATCGATCGTCCAGAAATGCCTCCGCTGCTGGCAACGCCAATGTTCGATGCGGAAATCAGCATCAGCGACAAGATCGCGAGCCTCAGCGGTAAAAGCAGGCGGAAAGGGCGCGTGGTAATCGACATGGAGTCTCCGTTCACGGAATCTGGAAGCATTCGGTGAAAATACGACGGGCCAACGTTTTGCGTTGGCCCGTGGGTTCCGAGTTGTATGTCGAGGCAAAGATTTAGGAATTCGAGAACAGCTTCGCTGTGACGGCAATCTTCTCACCGACGCTCTTTCCAACAACACCGGCCTTGCCGGTGATGTTGTGCTCGGCCAATGCCACCGTGAACGACGCCTCGATCATGGCAAGGTTACCGGAAGCACGCTTCTTGGTCTCGGCTGATTCCGGCAGATAGGTGATCGTGACATTGGCCGTGCTCGGCTTGGTCACACCATGGCAGGTGAAACTGCCGACCGCCGTGGCCGTCACGACGCTACGTCCGTCCTTGGTTGTGACCTTGACATCCTTGAGCGACTTGACGTCGAAAACGATCGTTGGATAAGTGCCGGCATCAAGCCACATCGCATCATACATGTGTTCATCACGCTTGCTGTTGGCCGTCTTCATGGTCATTACCTTGACCGTGATCTTACCGGTCGTTGCCTCGAGGTTGGCCGCATCAAGCATGAATGATCCATCAACACCGTCGGAGGTGCCGTTGATCTTCTCCATGGGTGCGTCAGAAACGAATTCGATGGCATTCTTGCCGACCGAGTTATTGAGCGTGTACTTCTTTGCTCCAGCGGCTGCACCGGGAATGGATGTTGCCGAGGAGAATGCCACTGCTGCCACGAAGGCAACGGCCAGAATGAGAGTCTTGCGCATGACGACCTTTCTGATAATGATGGTGATTCGACTAATTGTGTGTTGCACCACGCAATTTACGGACTATATCCGAAAGTATTGTGCAGGCCTGATAAATCTCTTGCTGCGTGGTGTACTTGCTCACTGAAAACCGCACGGCGGCGCGCGATTCAGACGCTGTGAGCCCCATGGCAAGCAGAACATGCGACGGCTGCTGGCTACCGGATACGCAGGCACTTCCATTCGAGACGGCAATACCGGCAATGTCCATAGACTGAATGATCGCTTCTCCGTCGATCCTGTCGGCATCGACAAA
>DNLG01000045.1:43501-47809 GCA_003488525.1 Bacteroidota bacterium
GATCAGAGTCCGCATTTGAGCCGCACGCTGATCCATCTGTTCCATTGCACTCTTAACAGCCTGCGCAAAGCCAACGATCAGCGCTACCGGTTCGGTGCCGGCCCGGCGGTTGCGCTCCTGTCCGCCCCCTTGCTGATGTGACTTGAAGTCTATCCCCTTTCGGATGAACATCGCGCCGATACCCTTCGGCCCATGAATCTTATGCGCCGAGACGCTCAGAAAGTCAACGCCCAGCGCCTGCACATCAATGGGGATCTTTCCGAATGTCTGCACCGCGTCGCTATGCAGGTAGGCATTGGGAACTCCCCGACGGATCTCAGCAAGGGGCTGAATGGTTCCTGTCTCGTTGTTGGCGTGCATAATGCTGACAAGCGTGCGCGGGACGTTCAGCGGCGTTAACTGCCCCTGGTCTACACGGCCTGAGCGGTCAACCGGAAGGATCGTCAGCGGCACCCCCTGCTGCTGCAGGGTCTCGGCCGGATGCAGCACGGCATGGTGCTCAGTAGCGGCCACAGCCAACCGGTCGGCCAGAGCCGATTCCGAGCAGACGCTTTTGAGAATGGCGTTGTTGGATTCCGTGCCACCGCTGGTGAAAATGATCTCGGCCGGATGGGCATTCATCGCCGTTGCGATGGCCGTTCTGGCCGACTCGATCGCAACACGAGCCCGCCGGCCGCTGGCATAGATGCTGGAAGCATTGCCGTATTCGTCGCGCAGCCAGGGCATCATCGCCTCAAGAACGTCGTCGTCTATACGAGTCGTCGCACTATTGTCGAGGTAGATCATCAGGCCCGACCAAAGCCCTTATACAGATCAAACTTCGCGCTGTAAAGCACGATGTTCAGGTGCTCGTCCCGCAGAGTGCCGCCCGAAGGGGACAAAAAGAACGTGCCCGTTTGCGGCGTGACCGTTTTGGCAAGGACTCCTGTCTCATCCACGTAGAACGTGAGGATCTTGTATCCAAGATGCTCCTCAGCGGTGGCCGCCTGGGCAAGGAGATTTTCCGGAGTGTACAGGTGCAGATCAGATTCCATCAGATTGGCTGGTCGGTGGCAACAACTTCACGGTCCAAGCCGTGAAAATTACGAGTAATTTTGCCGTTCGGGCGCTGGACATCGGCACGATGATCCAGCCTTTAACGTCATAGGCGCTTCCGTCCACCAAACACAACCACGTCATGCTAAAGTTTCTGCAGTCACTTTTCGGCGGATCGAAACACGAAAAGGACGTCAAGCAGCTCCTGCCTATCGTCGAGCAGATCAACCAACAGTTTGCGGCGCTCGAGTCACTATCGAATGACGAACTTCGAGCAAAGACGCAGGAGTTCCGCGAGCGCGTTGTCGAGGCCGTTGCTGATCTTCGGTCCGAAGCCGATGAGATCCGCGAACGTCTTCGCACAGACCTGGCGATGGATCACAGCGATAGGTCCAACCTCTACGCGCGTTTGACGGCGAATGAACGTGAGCAGTTTGAAGCAACCCAGGAAGCACTCAACGACATCCTTCCTGAGGCGTTCGCCGTCGTGAAGGAAGCCTGCCGACGTCTGGTGGGACATCGCTACATGGTTGTCGGTAACGAGCAGACATGGGACATGGTCCCCTACGATGTGCAACTGATCGGCGGTATGGTTCTGCACCAGGGCAAGATCGCAGAGATGGGAACCGGCGAAGGTAAGACGCTCGTCTCGACGCTGCCGTTGTATCTCAATTCCCTTGCCGGACGGGGCGTACACCTTGTGACGGTGAACGATTACCTGGCTCGACGTGACCGCGAGTGGATGCGTCCGATCTTTGATTTTCTCGGCATCAATACCGGCTGCATTCAGTCCGACATGCGTCCGGATGACCGCAAGGTTCAATATGCAGCTGATATCACCTGGGGCACCAATAACGAGTTCGGATTCGATTATCTGCGCGACAACATGGTTACCGACCCACAGGACATGGTTCAGCGCGGGCACTGGTTTGCGATCGTTGACGAGGTCGACTCGGTTCTGATCGACGAGGCACGGACGCCCCTTATCATCTCCGGACCGGTCACGGCCGGCAGCACCGAAACGGCATTCGTCGATATGAGGCCACGCATTCAGCGGCTTGTCGATGCCCAGGCCAAATTCGTCAACAGCATTGTTGCCGAGGCCGAAAAGCTCCTGGCAACGGGATACAAAGAAGACCGCGTGAACGCAGGCGTTAACCTTCTTCGCGCCAACCGCGGAATGCCGAAGCAGAGCAAGCTGCTGAAGATGCTTCAGGATCCCGATGCCATGAAGCTTCTGCGCGACACGGAGCTCGACTATCTGCGCGATCAGGGTCAGCGCATGCATATCATCGACAAGGAGCTCTACTTCACGGTCGATGAAAAGAACCACTCTATCGATATCTCTGAAAAGGGGCGAGAACTGCTGACATCGTCGCAGGAAGATCCCGAGATGTTCGTGATCCCCGACATCGCCGCACAAATGAGTGCGCTTGAGGGTGACGCTTCGGTGAGCGCCGAGGAAAAGACGATCAAGCGCGACGAATTGATGCGCATCTTCTCGGACCGCTCAGACCGTATTCATATCGTCAATCAGCTTCTGCGTGCCTACACGCTCTATGTTCGTGACGATGAGTACGTGGTGCAGGACGGAAAGATCAAGATCGTCGACGAATTCACGGGTCGCATTCTGGAAGGACGTCGATACTCTGACGGACTTCACCAGGCCATCGAGGCCAAAGAAGGCGTGTTCGTCGAACAGGACACGCAGACCTTTGCCACGGTCACTCTGCAGAATTACTTCCGACTCTATCACAAGCTGGCCGGCATGACCGGAACGGCGGAAACCGAAGCAGCCGAGTTCTGGCAGATCTACAGCCTTGATGTGGTTGCAATTCCCACGAACCGTCCGGTTCAGCGCAAGGACATGAACGACCTCATCTTCCGCACCAAGCGAGAGAAGTACAATGCCGTGGTCGAAGGCGTCCAGCGCGAGCTCACTGCCGGCCGAGCCGTCCTCGTGGGCACCACGAGTGTGGAAGTGTCCGAGCTTCTGAGCAAGATGCTCAAGCGCGCCAATGTTCCGCACAACGTGCTCAACGCCAAGCAGCATCAGCGCGAGGCCGAGATCGTGGCCAATGCCGGAAAGAAGGGCGCTGTGATGATCGCTACGAACATGGCTGGTCGCGGGACGGACATTAAACTTGACGCTGATGTGAAGGCGGCCGGGGGCCTGTCGATCATCGGCACTGAACGCCACGAAGCTCGTCGAATCGACCGACAGCTTCGCGGTCGCTCCGGACGTCAGGGAGATCCGGGTTCGTCGCAGTTCTTCATCTCGCTGGAAGATGATCTCATGCGACTCTTCGGAGGCGAGCGCCTTTCGTCGGCTATGCAGCGCATGAAGGTCCCCGAAGGCGAACCGATCGAAAGCGGCATCGTCACCAAAGCCGTCGAGAATGCCCAGAAGAAGGTCGAAGGCAACAACTTCGGCATCCGTAAGCGCCTGCTGGAATATGACAACGTTATGAATCAGCAGCGCGAAGTGATCTACGATCGTCGCCGTCACGCTCTTATGGGTGAACGCCTTCGCAGCGAGATCCTTGAGTATGCTTCCGAACTCTGTGAGCTTTGGTATGACGAACACCACCCGTCGGGCGACCACGTGGCGTTTATGAATACTATCCGCGCCAAGATGCTCTGTGAACCGAATCTGACCTCTGAGGCATTCTCCTCGGAATCAAAGGAGCGGGTCATGGAACGGGTCATGGAAGCCGTCGTTGAATTCTATGATCGAAAAGAATCCATGCTCGGACACGAATTCATGTCACAGCTTGAGCGCGTTGCCGCGCTGCGCGCCGTTGACGACGAGTGGCGCGAGCATCTGCGTGTGATGGACGACCTGAAGGAAGGTATCTACCTGCGGGCGTACGGTCAGAAGGACCCTATCCTTGAGTACAAGCAGGAAGCATATCGCGTGTTCCTTGAACTGATCAATCAGATCAACGAAGCCACCGTGACGTTTGCCTTCAAGTACTTCCCGCAGGCTGTCGAACGCCCTGCGGCCGCGGCTGCGCCTCGCCCGGTTGTAGTTCCGTCGGTAGCAACATCCACGCCAACACGTCAACTGCGCTTCTCGCATCCGAGCGCGACGCCTGCTCTTGGTTCCGACCCGAATGCCTCGCAAGAGAGTCAGTCTACGGCAACGGTGCGCAACGCCGGACGCAAGGTCGGACGTAACGAACCATGTCCGTGCGGATCAGGAATGAAGTTCAAGGCCTGTCACGGGGCGAGCGGAGCAACAACCTACCCGGCCTGATACGCCCCCTGCCA
>DNLG01000036.1:0-951 GCA_003488525.1 Bacteroidota bacterium
ACCACCAGTCTGCTCAAATGCCTGAATCTGAGCGGTGACCTGGCGCTTCAGCATGTTCAGTGCACGCCCGATGATTATCAGCATGGCATTTGCCACAACGATCGGATCATTTGAATCCAGCCATTGAGCATACTTCTTGCGCTGAAGTTTGGCATGCTTCGCTGATTCGTTTACGACATCTCTAATGAACAAGGCTTCGTCGAGGGAGATAGCATTGATGGCTATTGCCTCTTCGGACGTCATCGACCACGGAAGCTCGCCGCGGTCCAGGATAAAGATCTCATAATCACCACGAAGCTCGCTCAGGCTAGCCCTGGCGACATCAGTGAGCTTCATTTCCGTATCCTTCGAGGTTGAGGATCGCTCTGACCCCTCAATGATATTCTGTCGTCCACTGCGCGCCGCCTGCGTCATCTGGTCATACTGTCGGCCCTTGGGATCATAGAACAGTCGTCCTGATTCACGATAGTCATGCGTCAGGAATCGTCGACAGAACCTCAAGGTCTCAAGCTGTATGATCGTTGCAAGAGTGAAGGAATGGAGGCGACGAAAGCCGCCATGTTTGTCTCGGTTTTCGGTCATGGGCACTCCCCTTCCTTTTAGTGTGAGTTTCCCACTACGAGCGATCCAACCGCAAGAACGTGACTCCAAGGGGGCGGATTCCCGCGCTCATCCCGCAGGTGGGTCACCGTGCAATGGGGTGTGTCAACGCTGTCAACCTCGTCAACCACTGCGCCTTGTCGGTTGACCATGTTGACCCGGTTGACCCCAATTGTTGTGCGATGACTACAGGGGGCAAAACCTGCGCAGATCGGGCAGCGCCCCCTTCAAACGAAAAAGTCCCATCGCGTTCACCGCAACAGGACTTTCTGCAATTCTCTACTGAGCAGTCTGGATTCCTGCCTTCGCAGGAATGACGGAGCTCATCTTCCGTAATTCCGTAATTCCGTA
>DNLG01000036.1:1108-6573 GCA_003488525.1 Bacteroidota bacterium
TAATTCCGTAATTCCGTAATTACTCTCGCAGTCCCGAGTGGATTCGAACCACCGACTTTCAGCTTCGGAGGCTGACGTTCTATCCAGCTGAACTACGGGACCGTGCGCGGCAAAGATACACGTTCTGATCTGAAGAGCTGCGCGGTGCTGGTGGGGACTACATCGACCCGCGTTGAAGCTTACGAAACAGCAGGCGCGCACGCACGCGGACATGACGCCAGAGGTGGCGCACACCTTGGCGGCCGATCAACAGGGCCGCCACAAGCCATAGTAGCTCCGGCAGACCCACCGAAAAGGCCACCGTCAGTGCGGCGGTAAGCCAGCCATCAAGCTCCATGAAAAAGATCACCGGGATGAGCCACGGCAGGAACAGACCGACAACGAAGAACGCAACGCCCAAACGTCGGCGCCACGCTGTGATGCTTGTTGGGAGAAACATGCCGCGTCAGTTCAAAGGGGCTGGCCCTTGGGGCATACGCGGATGGATCACGCGACGCCACAGAGGTGGAATGAGCGACAGCAGCACCATTGCCGGATATCCCTGAGGAAGCTGTGGGCTCTCCTCATGAACGCGTAGGGACTGATAGCGACGCTGCGGAAGCAGATGATGATCGGCGTGACGCTGCAGTTTGAACAGGAACAGGTTCGAAGCGGCAAACCGGGCCTCCCACGCATGCTTTGGACCAAACTTTTCGAAGACTCCGGGTTTGATCTCGTTGCGGGTTAGACCATAATGCTCCACGTAATTGACGGCCTCCAGGAGGACGAAGGCAAAAGCCCCCTGACCAAGAAACAGCATGGCCGCGCTGGAGCCGTACACACTGCCAACGGCGGTGGCTATCGCTACCGGGATCATCGACCACCACCACATGCGATTGCGCACACCATACGGCAGCTTACCGCAATTGCGAAGTCGACGTGCTTCCATATGCCATACGTGCAGCCAGCTTTGTGCGATGCAGCGGACGATGAAAGCGTATACCGTCTCGCCCTTTCGCGCCGTGGCAGGGTCGTGCCGAAGTCCGACATTACGATGATGTCCGGCAACGTGCTCCAGGGCAAAGTGCACGTAGCTCACCTGTGCCAGCAGGACGTAGCCGACAAATCGCTCCCATGCGGCATTGCGGTGGGCAAGCTCATGGGCGATCGTAATCCCCAGTCCACCCGTGACAGCACCGATACTTCCGACGCTCAGGGCATACTGCCACCATTGCCAGCTGGCCGTGCTCCAAATGTGGCACATCCGCCAGAGCAGCAGCGTCTGCAAGGCGGCATAGACGTAAAGGATGACCCGGTAGGAGATCATATCGTCGAGCTCGATGCCGTCCGCCTGATTCGGCGAGCGGTGATCCTTACCAACGATCAGATCAAACACCGGAAGGCCTACGAACGCAAAGGCCATGCCGAGGGCCGACATGACATACCCGGTCTCGATGCCCACCCAGGCAATGACCGGGAGCGACAGCGAGACATAATACGTCAGGGGCGCTGTGACGCGGGATGTCGGCATGACTCAAAAGTAAATCTTGTGAGAATTTATTCCTTCATTTCCACAAATCGTACAACTCCTTCCTGCGTTATCTCAAGGGGCGAGGTGGCACTGCCGCGAACGAGAACCTCGAGCACGTCCCGGCTGACGCGATGTCCGGCCTGCCGAAGTCGCGAAACGGCCTCATCGGCGCTCATCGTGCCATCGGGCTCGGCGCGCACAAGCTCAATGAGCGTCCGCTTTGCGCGAAGAATTTCGAAGGAGTTCATCGTCACGAATCTACGCTGGGTATTTTTGCCGCCATGGTCAGAACAATGTTTCTTCTCGGTCTTTTCGGCGCGGTATGCCTTGGTGCACAGGGGTTGCCGACCCCGCCTCGCCCCCTTGCGGGTGTGATCAATGGCGACACGGTATGGCTCGAGGAGTACTCCCGCGAGATCGGACGCCGTACGGAGTATGCCCAGCTCAAAGGCGAGGTCAACCCGCCCGAGATCATGCAGTCAGCCTGGGACGACCTGGTGCGTCGGCGCCTGCTGCTCCGTGCCTCCTCGATGGAAGGTGTGACGGTGCGTCTGGACGACGTTGATCGCATACTGCTGGAATCAACTCCGGAATACATCCGCCGCGGCGTGGTCGATGCCAAGGGCCGCTTTGACAAGGGGCTTCTGTCGGCAATGGTTCTGCGTCCCGACTCGATCGTGCGCGCCAATACACGGGGAATGTCGGCCGCCGACCAGGAACAGGAGATCAAGCAGCTGAAGGCCACCATTGCGCAGTGGCGCGAGTTCATCGGCTTCTCCGAGACGGAGAACCGTCTGCGCGGCAAGGTCACCAGTGGTGTGGTGCTCGATACCACGGGTCTTCGTGACCGATTCCGACTGAGCGCGTCGAGCGTCAGCGGCGATGTCATCCTTGTGCCATGCGTGAAGGATCTTCCGCGTCCAAATGTCTCGGAGCTCGAGGCCTATCACAAGGCCAACTCGGCGCTTTACACGACGCCGGCTCCGATGCGCCGTCTGGCGGTGCTGTCTTGGCCGATGACGGCAGCCCCGATCGACTCGACACTGGTCCTGGGAAATGTGAACCGGTTTGTTAGTCTGCTTAACGGCGCACGCACGGCCAAGGTCCGCGATTCTATCTGGTCAAGTGTGGCCTCGACAACCTCCAATGGCACTATTCGGCTGTCAGCCGACTCGGCAGCGCACGAAATGTTCTACTCCCGCGTACGCGGCAAGAAGGTCGGCACGGCCATCGGCCCGATCATGCATCCGAGCGGCGCGCATATCGTGCTCATCGACTCGGTGATCAAACAGAAAACGTCGCGCTCGCCCCTTATCAGCGTACGCTTCGTGGTCACCCCGATCGACCCCTCCAAGCAAACGGTCGACAGTATCCTGGCCGTGGTCAACGAGGCCGTTGGTCTCTACGAGAGCGGGGTCGAGCTCGGCGGCGTGGCGGGACGTTTTGGCCGCTCCATTACACTGTCCCCATGGTTTACGGAAGACCAGAAGGTCTATGGCTCGTATCGTCTGGCACATGTGGCGTTTAAGACGCAACTGGCCGCAGCCTGCGACCCGATCGATACGCCCGAGCGAGGCGTGGTCATGGCCGTTGTGGTCGACAGCGTCCCGGTCGGCCCCATGCCGTTCGAGGCGGCAATTCCGGCAATGTCCGAGGCGATCATGCGCCAGCGGGGCTGCGATGCCCGCCGAGATCTGGCGAAATCGGTCAGGGGGCTTTCCAGCCGCCTCGACGATGGACTGCTGTTTATTGCCGAACGTCCGAAAGAAGCACAGGTGGCCCGAGGGCTGACGATCACCGGCGACGGATACTTCGGCGATTCGATGTACGACCTCCTGGCTGCCCGCGAGATCCTCGCCAAGACAGTTCCGGGACTATATGGTCCGTTCCTGGGCGACAACGGATGGTATACGGTAAACATCACGGGGATCAATGCGGCCAATCCCGACGAGTTTCCAATGTGGCTGGAGTTGCGCAAGGCCGATATCGAAGAAGAGCAACGCCAGGCAGCATGGGACCGGTACGTCAAGAAACTGCGCTCTGAGGCCGTTATCGACGATCAGCGCTGGCTCTACTTCCGCTACTGAGGCAATGGGATCACTACTGATCATCGACCTCGGAGGCGTACTCTTCGATATCGACTTCGGGCGCACGCGCACGGCCATGATGCAGCTGGACGGATACAACGGTAGGCCTATCACCTTTGGCGTGGAACAGCAGGACGGAATCTTTGTCGCCTATGACCGTGGCGACATCTCAACGGCAGAGTTCCGCTCGGAGCTTCGGCAACTCTACGGATTCACCGCCGACGATCGGTCCATCGACCGTGCATGGTGCGCTATTCTTGACAGGGGGCTCTTTCCATTCGCCGTCGATGAACTGAACAGATTGACGTCGGCCTACGCCGCAACGCCGGGCAGCCGTGTGGTGATTCTGTCAAACATCTCTGAACTGCATTATCTGGACTGCGCCGAGCGCTGCCGTCCGGTGTTCGACCTGGTCGAACGGGTGTACCTGTCATACGTGATTCGACGTCGCAAACCTGATCCAGAGGCGTTTCTTTATGTCTGCCGGCAGGAAGGGTTCGCCCCCTCAGATACCGTGCTTGTCGATGATTCGTCGGCCAATTGCGCCTCGGCACGCGAACTGGGGATGACGGTAGTGCACGTTCAGCGATAAGACGCGCTGGACTTCAGAGAACGTCGCCTGTAGCTTCACAAGCGGACCTCGGGCGCCGGAACCGGTAAAAAAAAACTCGGGGCCGAACGCGTGTACCACGTGCGCATCCAGCCCCGAGGTAACACCGAGAATAGCACAACTACCCATCAGAGTACGTGATACTCCGAATGACAAATTCTGACATTGTCCAGGAGGTATCAATACCCCAAATGGGGTATAATTGACCCACTTTGGGAGTTATTTCGCTTTTAGAAGGGGGCTACTCGGGCAGCATCGAGCCGCGGGTCTCGCGGGCCCAGTAGAGCGCGGCCAGTCCGATCAGATAGGCAAGACCAAACACGGATATGGCATTTTCATAACCGCCAAGCGTAGAGATCAGAACACCAACAAAGAACACGGTACCGGCCGTCAACAGACGTCCGGCATTCATCGCAATTCCTGTAGCCGCGCCGCGCAGCCGCGTCGGAAACAGCTCGGGAATATATCCGCTCAGAACGCCCTGATTGATGCCGATAAAGAAGCTGATCATGAAGGTACTGCCAAAGAGCAGTGATCCCGGCTGCTGCTGCGTCTGAAAGATCAGCAACGTCATGCAAATGCAACCGAGATACGCAATGGCTGAAGCAGCGCGGCGTCCGAGCCGATCCGAAAGGAGTCCGCTGAACAAGCCCCCTGCCACACTCCCGGCACCAAGCATGATGTTGACCATGGCACGATTGGATTGTGCCGCTTCGGGCGCACTGATATGGTTAACCCATGCGGGCATCCAGGCAAACACAGCCCAAAGGCCCACGAGCATGGAACCAAACAACGTTACACCGATCAGCAGATCGCGTCGGTGCGGTGCGGCTGTGATCTCCGCGACGGAGACCTTGCCTTGCCGGGCAGCAGCCGACCACATGTCGGACTCGCGAACGACCGCCAGCACGAGAACCGGCAGAAAGAGCGTCAGCGCAGCGATCTGATACGCAACCCGCCAGTCGCCTTGCGACGAGGCGATCAGACCGGCAATGATGAAGCCCACCGGGAAGGCATTAATAAGGATACCGACCAGCACGGCGCGACGTCCGGTGTTGAATGCCTCGCTGACCAGTACGGTGGACAATGCCAGTACGCTGCCGGCACCGAATCCGGTGATGAAGCGCACGGCAACCAGCAGTGAGAATGACTCTACGAGACCCGTGACAGACATACCAACGGTACTCAACAGCACGCACAGGAACATGGCTCGTCGTCGTCCAACCGCATCGGCAAATGCTCCGAGCACAAAAGCTCC
>DNLG01000036.1:6834-8597 GCA_003488525.1 Bacteroidota bacterium
AGCCAATGTCGGTGCTGCATGAGGCAAAGATAGCCGCTCGCTATATTCGCGCTCCCGATGTGGTCACCGGCCCCAAGCCGGTGCGTTGAGGGAAGCACGTGAGATTCGTGCACGGTTGCGCCGCCGTAACGGAGGACAACCCGGTCTGGCCTGAAAAAGGCAGCCACTGATAGCCTGGGGATGCCAGGACTTGGGAAGGCGACCGGGAAGGATGAATCCGAAGTCGGAATATCTGCCACATCGTTTTTGATCAAACGAGGTATCATCCTCGCCGCTGCGCATCACAGCGGTCATCCTGAAAGGGGCACGCCATGCGTGTTCTTGCATCTCTTTGTGCGCTAGTCAGCGCATCACTCCTGTCTGTTGCGCAGCAGCGCATTGAAACACCGCTCCAGCCGGTGAGCATTACCCCAGCTGGCTCGGTGGTGCACATTCTGTGCGCCCGCACGGACGTGAACTTCAATGGCAATGCCGACGAAGTGGACGCGCCGGCATCGTGGCTGTCGGTTGATGCCTCATCACGGCAGGTGATCAAAAGCACTGAGTTTGGCTGGGGTAACGTAACGGCTCTGCGCTTCGGGTACTCTCCGGCACGTTCGACGTTTGATATCGGCTTCAACGATGAAGTCTACCGCTGCTCGATGGCCACGCAGTCCAACACGGACATCATCTTCTCGGGTCTGGTCTCTTCAGTCTCAACATCGGCAGATGGCAACACCGTCTGGGTAGCCCAGCGTCCGAACTTTACCGATCCAGGATCGATCACCGAGATCAACGCCAAGAGTAAAGACCGCGTTGCATTTCCGACAGGTGTGAATCCGCAAGCCCCGTTGCCGTATTCAACGGCTTCCGGCAATGGGCTGGCCGCGATCTGCGAGGGGACTTTCGGTGGTGGAAACGGCACGCTTGAGATCTGGACTGATCTGCAGGGGACGCGTCAGCGTGCGACGATCACCGTCGGCGACACGCCCAATCACCTGCTCATCCACGACGATCGTGCCTACGTTACGGTCAATGGATCCCACTTCGTAGTGGTAATTGATCTTACCACGCAAAAGGCCGTCGATACGATCCTTGTCGGCACATCCGGATTTGACGGTCCACGCGAATGCGTCATCGACACTGCCGCTGCCGACGGTAAAGCACGACTCTATGTGACAACCTTTAGCAGCGATGTGCGCGTGTTTGACCTGGCCACGGGTGAGCGCCTCGGAACGCTGGCCGTTGGAGCAAAGCCCGAAGGACTGGCCATTGTTGGTCGCGAGCTCTGGGTGACGCGAACATTCGTCGAAGGGGGCTATTCTGCCACCCGCGATGTGGTGATCTTCGATCTCACGTTGCCGACATCCGTACACGAGAGCAACCAGCCGAAAGCCCCTTCTGCCTACCTCGCCATGAGCGGCTCATTGCGACTGCCATTCGAGCTTGAGAGGGATGCAACACTGACGGATCTGACGGGCAAGACAACATCGGTTTCCGCCGTAGTTTCCGACGCGCAAACCCTTGATTGTCGTCACCTAACCAGCGGAGTCTACGCCCTGCGCAGCGGTGAGCACTCCGTTACGATTATTCGATGAAACACCTTCTGCTCTGCCTTGCTCTGATCGGCACGCCGGTCATCAGCATCTCACAGACCGTTACCACCCCTTCTACCCAACAGCTCGACATTGACCTGCGTGCCATGCGCGCTCGGTGCATCGGCCCCTTCCGGGGCGGACGTTCCCTGGCAGTGGCGGGTCATGCCGACCTGCCGAAGACATATT
>DNLG01000036.1:8778-9064 GCA_003488525.1 Bacteroidota bacterium
CCTGGCGGAGCGTCTCCGATACAGCATTCAATTCCAGCAGTGTGGGGGCGATCACCATCGCCCCCTCCGACCCAAACGTGGTGTACGTGGGCATGGGCGAAACCGATATTCGCGGTAACATCTCGCCGGGCGATGGCATGTATAAGACCACCGATGGCGGCCTGACGTGGAAGCACATCGGACTGCGCAATGCGCAGATGATCGCCGATATCGTGGTACACCCGAACGACGCCGACGTGGTGATGGTGTCGTCGATGGGTAATGTCTTCACGGCCAATGCCGACCG
>DNLG01000036.1:9252-9824 GCA_003488525.1 Bacteroidota bacterium
GGCGGCATGACGTTGAAGATGGACCCGAACAATCCGCGCATCGTCTATGCCTCGCTCTGGCAGGCCTATCGCAACGCCTGGAGCATGAGCAGCGGTGGCAGCGGATGCGGCCTGTTCAAGAGTACCGATGGCGGCGATACGTGGAAGGAGATCACCTCGAATCCGGGTATGCCCAAGGGGCTTATCGGAAAGATCAACGTGGA
The DNA here is from genome assembly GCA_003488525.1 of Bacteroidota bacterium. Taxonomy (GTDB): domain Bacteria; phylum Bacteroidota; class Ignavibacteria; order Kapaibacteriales; family Kapaibacteriaceae; genus UBA10438. The sequence goes on from DNLG01000036.1 coordinate 9,456, forward strand.
TGTTTCACCCGCTCAGCGCAACCTTGTCTGGGCGATGGTCGAGAGTGCTAACGGCGGACTCTTCAAGAGCACTGACGGCGGTGCTACATGGTCGCGCACCAGCACCTCGGCCGACCTGCGTCAGCGTCCGTGGTACTTCAACCACGTCTATGCCGATCCACTTGATGCTAACACCGTTTACGTTCTGAACGTCGGCTGGCATCGCAGCACCGATGGCGGCCGTACCTTCTCGGGGATGCCGACCAAGCATGGCGACCACCACGATCTGTGGATCGACCCGCGAAACCCGCAGCGCATGATCATTGCCGATGACGGCGGTGCGTCGGTGACAGAAGATGGCTGGAAGCATCTGACGGACCTCGACGTTCC
>DNLG01000036.1:10079-12603 GCA_003488525.1 Bacteroidota bacterium
GTGATAGGGGGCTGGTCCATCAACCGCGATGACTGGTATCCGGTGGCCGGCTTCGAGAGCGGATATGTGATCCCCCATCCGACCGATCCGGACATCACCTTCGGGGGCAACTACTCTGGCTACATCGGACGCAAGTCCAAGCTCCTCAATCAGGAGCAGGACATCAGCGTGTACCCGAACAACCCCATCGGCGAAGGCTCCAAGGACCGTGGCGAGCGCTTCCAGTGGACGTTTCCGCTGGTGTTCTCGCCCCATGACAACTCCGTCCTGTACACCACGTCGCAGCACGTCTGGCGCAGCACCAACGAAGGCATGAGCTGGACGAAGCTCAGCGATGACCTTACCCGCAACGACACCACCAAGCAGCAGCCCTCGGGTGGTCCGATCACCAAGGACAACACAGGCGTGGAGGTGTACAACACCATCTTCACCTTTGCCGAATCTCCGGTGAAGAAGGGCGTGCTCTGGGCCGGCAGTGACTGCGGCCTCGTCCACATCAGCACCGACAACGGCGCCACATGGAAGAACGTTACGCCCAAGGGTCTGCCCGAATCCCTCGTGAGCATGATCGCCCCCTCCCCGTTCGATGCAGGCACAGCCTATGCCGCCGTGAATCGCTACAAGCACGGCGATGATGGCGTGTACATCTTCATCACAACGGACTTCGGTGCGACGTGGAAGAAGTCGACAAACGGCATTCCACAAGGAGCCTTTGCCCGCGTTGTGCGCGAGGATCCGTTCCGGAAGGGGCTTCTGTATGCAGGCACCGAGCGCGGGCTCTACATCTCGCTCGATGCCGGCACGTCGTGGAGTCGGCTGCGTCTGAACATGCCCCTTACTCCGATCCACGACCTTGTAGTGCACCCCACGGAGAAGGACCTCGTGATCGGCACGCATGGACGCTCGTTCTGGATCATCGATGATCTGACGCCGCTGCATCAGTACTCGCCAACTCCGCGCAAGGGCCTGACGGCGCACGCGCCACGTCACGCGTATCGCGTGTCAGGGGGCTCATGGTCATCCCCAACCATGGACGTTGGTGAGAACGCTCCGAGCGGAGTGCAACTTCACTACACGCTTTCGGACACCACCTCAAACGAGCTGAAGCTGACGATCCGTACCGAGAAGGGTGATAGCATCCTGACCTTCTCGAGCAAGGTCGACCCGAAGGGCGAGCCATTCAAGGTGGAGAAGGACTTCCATCTCGACTCGCTGCATCGTCCATCATCAGAAGCTCTGACGCGCTTCAAGGGGCTTAACCGCTTTGTGTGGGACATGCGCTGGCCCGGCGCCGAACCGCTCGAAGGTGCACTTCTCTGGGGTGGCGGCACGGAAGGTCCAACGGCCGTGCCGGGCTGGTACACCGCCACGTACATGCTGGGCGCGGACACGCAGACCGTGCGGTTCGAGATTCGCAAGGATCCACGCATTGCCACAACGAGTGAGGACTTCCAGGCCCAGTTCGATCTGCATTCGAAGATCAACGCCAAGCTCACGGAAGTTCATAAGGCCATCAAGCGTCTGCGTGAAGTCCGCTCCACGGTCAACGGTCTTTCATCGCGCTGGAAGGACCTCGACACCAACGCAACCAGGGACGTCAACAAGCTAAGCAAGACCATCACCGACTCGCTGACGTTCATCGAGGACAATCTCATTCAGACAAAGGCCAAGGCCTTTCAGGATCTGCTCAACTATCCCGTCAAGCTCAACAACAAGATCGCCTCACTGGCAGCCGTTGCATCGAGCGCCGACCGACGTCCAACACAGCAGACCTTTGATCTGTTTGCGACACTGGGCGCAAAGGCAGACGAGTATCTCGGGGCACTGCGCTCGATCGAGGGCAAGGAGATCGCTGATCTCAACACCAAGATCAAGGAGCTGAATTTGCCTGCAGTGCCGGGCCCACCAAAGGATAAGTGACAGGGGGCTTACACGGTATGAGCATACGCTCGCTGTCTCTTCTTCGCTGGTTCGTCCCGTTGTTTACGGTCGTCTCCTGCACCATCTGGTGGATTGACGAACCGGTCGCACAGTGGATGCATGCGAACTCCACCGTCTGGTTGCGTGCCATCGGCACCGCTCTCGATCATGCGGGTCAGTCTCACTGGGTGCTGGGCTATTCGGTTCTCGTAGCCATCGCTCTCTGGCGTACACGGCGTGAGATCGCCCGCAACCACCTTCTGCTGTTTGCCAGTGTTGCTATCTCTGGCATCATCGCGAACATCATCAAGGTCCTTGCCGGACGTCCCCGTCCGCCCCTTGCCATCGAAAGCGGCATCGTCGGCTGGGAGCCCCTTTCCTGGCACATGGAATTCCTCTGGCACTCCTTCCCCAGCGGTCACGCAACAACGGGGCTCTGCATTGCCATCATGGGCTCGGCGCTCTACCCACGCCTCTCCCCCCTCATGTGGGCGCTCGGCGTCGGCATCGCCATCTCCCGCGTCGTCCTCAACGTCCACTACGTCAGCGATGTGATGGTCGGAAGCCTGCTCGGCGCAGCCGTCGCGATTGCGATGAGGGGGCG
>DNLG01000036.1:12871-13100 GCA_003488525.1 Bacteroidota bacterium
CCCATTGCGTTTGCCAATTGACGTGTATTTGCACGTCATTTGTTATCTGTCATTGGTCATTGGTCATTGGTCATTGGTCATTGGTCATCCGTCCGTCATCCGTCATTGCATTTCCGTGCACTGGTCTTTGTTCAGTCCGCATATAACAAAGCTCACAAATGTCAAGCCGATCAGTTACCTCAAGGCGCATGCTTCTGAGATGCTACAGACGCTGCCCGAAACGCTGGCC
>DNLG01000104.1:0-625 GCA_003488525.1 Bacteroidota bacterium
CTGCTTGCGTTGTTCACGGTGATTTACAACCTCGTTGAAGGGGGCGTCTCAACGTATTTCGGTGCGGATGACGAGACGCTGGCGTTGTTTGGTTTCGGGATCGACAGCTTCATCGAGTCCATCTCTGGCATCGGTGTCCTTCTGATGATCCGACGCATTGAGCAGCATGGGCCTGCAAAGAGAACGGAAGCCGAGATATCAGCTCTCCGCGTAACTGGAACAGCGTTTTTCCTACTGTCAGCCATGCTCGTTCTCTCGATCGGTGCGTCCATTGCTTATAGACACGAGCCCGAGTCAACCCGGTGGGGTGTGATCATTGGACTGATCAGCATTGCAACGATGTGGTGGCTCGTAGCACGCAAACGTCAGGTGGCGCGCGAACTCAACAGTGCGCCGCTGATGGCAGATGCCAACTGCACAATGGTCTGCATCTTCATGAGCATATCGGTGCTCGTTTCAGCACTCGTCTATGAGCTGACATCCTTCGCATACGCCGATGCGCTCGGCGCTCTCGCCATCCTCTGGTTCAGTGTATCAGAGGGCCGCGAATGCTTTGCCAAGGCAAAGGGACACGAGTGTTCGTGTGAGAATCACGGATGACGGATGACCGAGGACCGATGACCGA
>DNLG01000104.1:854-4345 GCA_003488525.1 Bacteroidota bacterium
GATGACCGATGACGGAAGTTGTTACGATGCGGCTTTCTGCCAGACGGCGACGACGTCGGTGTTTGACGTGTCGTTGCGCTTTGACTCTGCGATCAGCACATCAGCGACGTCTTTGCGGCTGATGGCCGTTGAGAGCTTCATCGGGATGTCTTCGTTCAGCAGGACGGTTGTCTTCTTGCCTGGAGATGAGGTTGTGAACAATCCGGCGCGGATGATCGAGTACTTCAGGCCACTTTCCCGCAGAGCTTCAATGGCGGCCGTGCGCCATTGAACGATGCCCGGCTTGATCATGCCGAGAACGGACATGAGCAACGACTTATGCGTCAGTCCAAGTGTGGTGAGATACACAAAACGTCCACTGAATCCGGCCGACTTGGCAGCGGCGAGGACGTTGAGAAGCCCTTCGTAATCCACCTGGCGTATCTCTTCTTCATTTGCGCGACGTGGTGGAACGGCTGCTGTGTAGATCACACGCTGCACACCGTCAAAGGCACGCTTCAGCACGTCAGATGGTTTCGTGATGTCGCAGACAACAATTTCTGCGTTGCTTGTGCCGAAGATCTGGACGGCTTTAAGCCGATTACGACCAAGGATTCGGACTGATTCGTTGCGTTGCAGAAGCTTTTGAGCGGTGATGAGTCCCGTTCCGGATGTTGCTCCAATAATGAGCGTAACGGGTGCGCTGTCGGCCATGATTCATTCTCCAAGCGGTGGTGATAACTCCAAGCGGGTCAGCAAAGACAGCAAACGTACTGAAAAAGTTTCGTTAGCATGGACCGTTTGGGCGGAATCGTAGATTCGCTGAATGAATAATCCCTTGCTTGACGACTACAAATTGCGCGAACTCACGGTAGAAGAATTCTACGCCGTGTACAGTGAGCGCGAGAGCCTGTACTTCACAACGAGCACGCGCGACGATCTCGATGCGGGGCTGCAAGGAGAAGAACGTGAGCGCATAGCGGCACGTCGCGCCGCGTTTCCCCACGCAGAGCGCTTTCAGTGGGGTATCTACATCGGCGATGAGATCGTTGGGTGGACAGTTGCGCAGCAGAGCGATCACGACACACTTCTGATGCGCAATACCGCGATCGATCCGGCACATCGAGGTAAGGGGCTCTACACGGCGCTGCTGCCCATCGTGATCGAACATGCTCGCAGCGAAGGCTATCAGCGCATCCAGTCAACGCACCTCGCCGCCAACAACGCGGTGATCGTGCCGAAACTCAAAGCCGGTTTCATTATCACCGGACTGAACGTCAATGAGAAGTTCGGACTTCTGGTAACGCTAACGTGTTTCCTGACCCAAGGCCGACACCACCTGGCGCTCAAGCGCATTGGCTTTCGGGATTAACGCACACTGTCACCTTTCCTTCGCTCAGGGGTTAGCGTGGTGTTAACTATCTCTGGACTACCGAATGACGCGCGCCCTTGAATCTTCGCTGCTTGCCATTGTGATCATGGTGTTGCATCAGCCCCTTGCCGCACAGTATGTGGGTACGGCATCCGTGTCCCAGGGTAGGGCAACCACCACGCAGCAGAACTTGTACACGTGTCCGAAGGGACGGATTACGAACGTCGGAACGGTTACATCCAAGGACGGCAAGGTGTGGACGATGCCGGCGGCGGTGCGGTTCTCGGACCCCACGTTTCCGAAGTCATCAGACCTGAACAATGCGTGTACTGGTGTGAATCATGCCACATCCGCCCAGGCAGTTGCAGCGTTGTCACCTGCTAACATCGTGACGGTCGATCCCGATGGGGAACTGATCACCTGCTTCATCTTTGCCGACAACTACTTCGAGATGGCCATTAACGGCACACCTGTTGGCAAGGACAATGTTCCCTACACGCAGTTCAACTCGTCGCTTCTTCAGTTCCGTGTGAAGCGCCCCTTTACCATTGCCATTCATGCGGTTGACTGGGAAGAGAACCTCGGACTCGGCACCGAACTGAGCGGCTCTCCGTATCACGCGGGCGACGGTGGCGTGGTTGCGGTGTTTCTAGATGAGAAGGGGGCGATCATTGCCACAACGAACGGGTCGTGGAAGGCGCAGACGTTTTATACCGCCCCGATCTACGACCTGACGTGTCCACGGGAGGATGGACTGCAACGGCTGAGCGACAAGTGTAGCACGGCCGATGTAGCTGACGGGTCCAATGCCTATGCGCTGCACTGGCCCCTTCCCGAGAACTGGATGTCGAAAGACCTTGACGACTCTCAGTGGCCCAATGCATCGGAGTTCACAAATCAGACGGTGGGCGTAGACAACAAGCCGGCGTACACCAACTTCACGGACGTGTTTGACAACCCCGCCGCCGATGCGAGGTTCATCTGGTCGAGCAGCTTGATCCTCGATAACGAGATTCTGCTCCGCACGGTGGTTCCGGGAACAACATCGGTCCGCGGCGGTGAAGAAGGAACGTCCCTGCGCTTTGTGCCCCGTAGCGGATCATTTGAGATCCAGAGTGCAGATGCTGAAGTGACCGTGGATGTTTCTGTTCTAACTCCAGATGGCCGGACGATACAATCATCAACGAAGGTTGGTGCTGTTGGCATTGATGTATCCGATGCACCGGGTGGAGTCTACCTGGTTCTTGCACGTCAGGGCCAGCATCACACATCATGGCTCGTCAATATCTACGACGGCGAGTGCCGGGCAGTGAACAGATACTGAGGCGCTTTATATGCCGTATCTGGCGGTTACAAGGAGATTGTCCTTCTTTTATGCCTATTTTGGCGTATATGAAAATCGACCGATATTTGACGGACGAGGCTGTTTTGCAGATCATCGGGCAGCGTCTGGCAGCCATCCGCCTTTCGATGAATTTGACCCAGGGCGAGCTGGCCGAGAGGGCCGGCGTCGGACTGCGAACCATTCAGCGCATGGAAATGGGCCAGGCGGCAACACAGCTATCGTTGTTTCTGCGCGTCTGCCGAGTACTCGAGCTCATGGACCGGCTTGATGTCATGATATCTGAACCCCCTGTAAGTCCGATGGAAATGCTCCGACGAAAGGGGCGAACACGGCGCCGTGCATCTGCTAAAAACGAGCCGCCGACCGACCACGTACCCTGGACCTGGGGCACGTGACGATGGTTGCAGAAGTCTTTCTGTGGGGCCGAACGATCGGCGCAGTAACGTACGACGACCGACGCCGGGTAGCTGCATTTGAATACGCACCCGAGTTCGTGCGTTCAGGGATTGAAGTTGCTCCGTTGGTCATGCCCCTTCGCAACCGGGTGTATGAGTTTCCGGAGCTTTCCAGGCAGTCGTTTCATGGGCTGCCCGGGTTGCTGGCAGACTCATTACCGGACATATTTGGTAACGCAGTTATTGATGCATGGCTGACGTCGCAGGGTAGGCAGCCGGGCTCGATCAATCCTGTGGAGCGACTGTGCTATACCGGCTCAAGGGGGATGGGAGCACTGGAGTTTGCTCCGGCCCTTGGACCAGTTTCCAGGGGAACGAGGTTCGTTGAGATCGACAATCT
>DNLG01000055.1 GCA_003488525.1 Bacteroidota bacterium
CACCTCACACCTGCCAACGACACATAGCGTCGCACATGGCACGCATATTGCAGCATGATCGTTACGAGAAGAAGGAAGAATCCTTCTCGCCCCTTTCACGTATCCGGGACCCAATGAAAGCACCCTGACGCTATCACAATAGGTATACACCGAACTACTACGGGAGGCTGCTATGCGACGGATCTTTGCTGCTCATGCAATCGTAATCCTCTTCTGCGCTCTTACTGCGCCGTCCCATGCCGATACCAACAGCGTCAAGAGGTGGATCATTGACAACTACTACAAGGAGCTGCCGAAGGAAGTCACGATGCTTCCATGGAAGCAGTTCAAAGAGTACGTCGATCCGTACACGGACATCTTCTCGCCGCAGGAGCTTGACGATTATCTGAAGCACTCACAGGGAATCTCCTCCGGTCGCATCGGCATCGTCAAGCGTGAACATCCGATGGGATGGGAGATCACTGCGGTTGTGCCATCGAGCCCTGCCTACTGGGCAGGCCTGTGTGTTGGTGACGTGCTCGTGAGTGCGAACGATACGGCTCTGACGTGGGCCGATGACCGCAAGCTGACGAATATGGTCAGGGGTGCAACCGGCACATGGGTCATGATCGAATACCTCCGCGGCGGGATGTGTCGTCGTATAGCTATTCAAAGAGGAGACATCCTGGAGGATCCGGTCTTCTGCATGGTGGTTGGTAAGACGCTCTCTATTCGCATCACGCAGTTCGGTGAAGGACTGCACGATCGGTTCTCCGAGCTGACGTCGAAGATCGATGAGGATAAGATCGACACGGTGGTGTTTGACCTGCGCGATAACCCGGGGGGAAGGGTCGATGAGACTCTGCGCATGCTGTCGGAATTCATCGAACACGAAGACACGCTCATGGCCATGGTGAGTCGGCACGACACCGACTACAAGGTGGCGAGCTTCTTCGGTGGGTGGCGCGGCGAGCGCACCTACATCATCCTGCAGAACGAAGGGTCGGCCTCTGCCAGCGAGATCTTTGCCGGCGCCATGGTTGTGCGCTGCAGCGCAACGGTGATCGGCAAGACCAGCTATGGCAAGGGCCGTGTGCAGGGCGTCTACCAGCGCGAGAAGGATGATGACTTTGGTGATACGGCCATCGGCGGGTTTAAGTTCACCCGCTCCATCTACCTGGCCGGCGGAACGCTGGCGGTGGACAGCATTGGCATCAAGCCTCATGTGATGGTAGAGTTTCCGAAGTCGAGCATGGCAAGCCTGCCCGTTGACTTCGATGTTGTTCGCTGGCGCATGGACGCGCCGTTTCCCACTCAATCAGACGTCGACCGTGTGAACGCACTCGGTCACGGACCGATCGCCACGCTGGTATGGGGCGACAGGGTAGCCCCCTTCGAGACGTACCGCACGCTGCAGGCGGTGCGCCATCTCATTCCACGGCCGCTCTGGGCGTGCACGGTCGATCATGACACTGTGCCGACGTCCTACACACGCAAGGAGGAGCAGGCCATCCGCCGGCTGATCGCACGCACGTATGAGGGCGAACTGTCCGACAGTATCCTACAGCTGGAGCCGCTGGAGCGGCTGCTGGAGCATGCCAAGCAGATCGTTACGGCCGTGCGCAACACGCCCGGCGCTGAGCGACCCGAGCCCACGGGTCCGCATGCCGATGACCTGGGAATTGGCCTTGATACCATCCATGGGACGGTGTATGTGACGTCTGTGTTCCCACGCAGCTCTGCCTTCACAGCCGGTCTCTGCATTGGAGACAGGATCATCCGCGTCAATCAGAAGCTCTGCGCCACAGGCATCGACTGGGCTAGAAGGGATATCCGCCGCGCTGCAACGGCTGCAAAGACGGTGCAGCTGCTTGTGCAAAGGGGCGAGCAAACACTCCGTCTGACGCTGCCGGTGCGAGGTCGCGATTTGACGGCGATACACTCGTACATCAATGATGGTATTGGATTCATGACCCTTGAACGGGGTCCGTCATCGACATACGAGTCCAACCAGATCATCGGACGCATTGTCACGCTCCGTGATTCCGGCGTGCATTCAATTGTGATCGACTTGCGCGGTGCCGTCGGTGGCGCGATGGAGTCTACCATCCGAGTGATGGAGCTGTTTGCCAAGAAGGGCGACACGCTTGCGCGCATCTGGAAAGGTGGTCGCCTGCACCGGGCAATTCTCGCCAAGACAAACGGCAAGTACCGTCGCATGGCCGTCTATCTCTGTGTTGACGAGCGCACGCAGGGGGCTGTGGAGTTCCTTGCCAGCATCATGCAGCGCAACCGCTATGCCACCGTAGTGGGCCGGCCAACCTTTGGTGCCATGCGGGAGGAAGAGGTTCACAGCATGCCGGGTAATGTGAGTGTGACGACCGTGCTACACCAGTTCGGACTTAGGCTCGATGAACGTGTTGAGCCGGACGTGCCCGCACTGCTGCCACAGCCGAGCCCGCTCCTCGTGGGCAGAGCGGCCGCCATGATCGGCGATCCCATGGTCTGGCGCAATACCTGGCATGAGCCAACAGAAGACCTTGTGCGCGAGGCAATGCTCGCGAGCAAGCTCAGCGGCAAGCAGTTCGACCGCGACGTTATGGTCGCCGCCATCTACGGCAATGCCGGTCGACTCTTCACCATTGCCCCTTTCATGCGGCAGCTCATTCTTACAGGTCCACCCGTAACGAAACGATAGGGAACGAGTGACAAGTGACGAGTGACCAGTGACCAGTGACGAGTGACCAGTGACGAGTGACCAGT
>DNLG01000099.1:0-2514 GCA_003488525.1 Bacteroidota bacterium
GTGTACGCAGACGTGCTCGAGAACTGGTTCGGTGGCACTCCTCAGGAAACAGAAAGCGTTTTGCAGGATCGAGTGCTCCCACTCGGCGTGCTTCAGCGCACAACAAGCGTGGATGACGCCTACGAGGGACGTGTCGGCGTGGATGTGCGCGTTGCTCCGAATCCTGCGTCAAGCCAGGCAACGATCGAGTGGTATCAGCCGGTCAACAGTGTAACGACGGTCGAAGTCTATGCTCACGATGGTCGTCACATCAAGACACTGCTGACCGACAGGCTTGCCCCTGGTACACACAGCGTTGTCGTCTCTGATCTGGTCAGTGGCTCGTATGTCTGCTGTGTGATGATCAACGGTGTGCGCTCGGTCGCGCCGCTGACGATCTCACGGTAAAGGTTGAAGATTAGGCACGTTTACGTTTTGCCGTCAGGGCCGACATCACTATTTTCGCAGTCCCTCTGCGGAAGTGGCGAAATTGGCAGACGCACCATCTTGAGGGGGTGGCGCTCGCAAGGGCGTACGGGTTCAAGTCCCGTCTTCCGCACAGCATAGAACGGCCGCTCACCTCGAGCGGCCGTTTTTTGTTTGTCGACGGTTGTCCTAGCGGGTGACAGCGAACTTCGTCACGGCTGCCGTACCGGCGCTGGCGCTCGAAGCGCTGACGATATAGATCCCCGGAGGAACAGTGTTGCCTCCAACGTCCTGGCCGTCCCAGATAGCCTGGCGCCCACGCAGTTGAAGCGCAGCGACCATTGTTCCGGCAATGGTCATGATCTTGACGTCGCTGTCTGGTGCAAGACCATCGATCACCATCTGACGGTCGCCACCCACGGAAAACGGTTGCGGGTAACACGAGAGAGCAAAGTCCGGCAAGGGGCGCATTGAGGATGTGCGGGCAACCGAACATCCGCCAGCTGTACCGAAGTACGCCAGACCGCTTGTTTCGTCAAGCACGAGACAGCGCACGTTATCACTCAGTAGGGGGCTGGTGCTGGAAGTAACCGTGGCAACGACCTGTGTTCCCGAGGGGTCGAGAACGAAAACGCCACTTGTTGAGGCTATCCACTTGTAATTCAGTGCATCGACGTGAATATCGGTGACAACCGTCGCTGAGGACAACGCTGAGACGCGCCGCACGAATGGGATGGTCGAGCTCGAAACGGAGCCGGTGGAGGTGATCACCGACAATCCCTTCGATGTCCCGATCCACAGCGCGCCGTTGAGATCAACGGCAAGGGCCGTTATGGAGTTATCGGGTAACTGCGAGTTACCCGTCGTGAGCTTATTGCACAGGTCGTCGTCGGTGCGCGTGGTATTGCGATCATTGTAGGCGATCAGGCCCAGGCCCTGATGTCCACCGAGCCAGACTGTTCCACCAAGATCGATGGCCATGTATCGCACGACGTTATCACGAGGGTTCGTACAGTTGGCTCTGGATGTCCAATCGGTGGCGCTCCGCACGGCCAGCAGCTGATTGGAGGCCTGTTCGTTAAGCAGCCACGTGCGCCCAAAGCGATCGATCTCGGCGCCGGAAACCAGCACATAGGTCGAGTCTCCCGATACGCCGGAAAGCGAGGAGTTATCGAAGCCATATCGCTCGACCGCAAGACCGGTATCGCTCGGTACACATCGAATTGCTCCGCGACCCCAAGTGCCCACCCACGTGGAGCCATCTGATACGGAGCTGACGCGGTAACAGTTGTTGGAGAGCAAAAGGGGCTGATTGGCCGTGTTGATGGTCCTCCATGTGGTTCCGTCAAACCACGATACGCCCTGACCTCCAAAGCCGCGTCCAGGGTTGTCATCGGTGGCAACCCAGAGATTTCCGCGCGAGTCCACCGACAGATCAGCGAATTGATTTGACGAAGGTGTGCGGATGGGAGCCATCCGGACTGCTGCACCATTCTCACTGACGCCAAAGCCCTTTCCTTCAACGGCGATAAAGCGAAGGGGGCGCCCCATGATCGTCCGAGAGATCACAAAGCGCATCGGCCCGTCAGTATTTGGTGTAAGCGTTGCACCGGCATCTGTGAGGATGCTGGTGGCGGTTGCCACTTCCCATGACGTTCCCGTTTTGTTCAGCGAAGTAATGTCGGCCGATGTCGTCAGTCTGGAAACGAACATGCCCCCTGAACGCACATACAGTCCACGGCGCGTGGCCACGGCAAGCTCTGATCCATTGTTGCGGCAGAGCCGGACTTCGGTGCCATCGAATGCGCTTGATGAGGACAAGATCCGCCAGACGGAGGGCAGCCTGAGTGTTGGCACATTCAGAGGTGCAACGGCCACGCCGCTATCGGTGGCAACCCAGAGGGAGTCAGCATAGAGGCAGATCGAGCGAACGGGCGTGTTCTCTTCGAGCGATCCGATGCGATCGATGGTGGTGATGAACACTTCGCGGCGCATGTCCCAGATGACAAGTCCGAACTCGGTGGCGATCAGCAGAGAATCTCCACGCTGCACAAAGTCCGTGATGGCCCTTTTGGGATACTCCGTTGCGCGACGGATGTCGCGGATCCC
>DNLG01000099.1:2764-3563 GCA_003488525.1 Bacteroidota bacterium
CCGCTGCCCTCATCATAGGTCACAACACCACCGGTCGTTGCAGCCCACACTCGGCCTGATGAGTCCACATCGATAGCGTTCACGGTGTAGAGTGAGGAGATCGTTGTCCAGTCACTAAGCCGTATCTCCTGCGTCCACGACCGTATCGGTGAGACAACAGACAGAAGGAGACATACGAGCAGGAACGCCGGACGTGGGGTCGAACAAGTCATGATCATACGGGGCTGTGATGAAATCAACCGCATAGTCAACGAACCGGCCGTTGCTTTATGATTTTTCGCTGGTCGTTAGCGCGCTGAGTGAGTGCAGCAGCTGCAGAGCCCCCTGAGCGGCCTCACGGCCTTTGTGGCCGTGAATGCCTCCACAGCGCTCGCGCGCCTGCTCAATGGTCTCCGTCGTCAGCACACCAAACAGGCACGGTACGCCGGTGGAGACAGAGATGTCCATCAGTCCATGGGCAACCGGCGAGGAGACGTATTCAAAGTGCGCGGTCTCGCCGCGTACCACCACGCCAAAGGCAAGAACAGCGTCGACACCGGCGTTCTCGATCAGGTGAAGCGCCGCGACAGGGAGTTCGTAGCTACCCGGACATTCGACAACAACGATATCAGAGGCGCTCACGCCACTCGCGATGAGCACATCCATAGCCCCGGCATGAAGTTCGTCAACAATGTCGCGATGCCACCGAGCGAGGCAGATTCCGATGCGACGTCCTGCGCCGGACACCTTGGGGAGCGATGATGATGACGCTGCCTCAGTCATGCTTGGGCACGCTGGCATGGCGTGAAGCTATCGTTGC
>DNLG01000099.1:3809-5644 GCA_003488525.1 Bacteroidota bacterium
AAGTCCGAGCCGCCCGTCACCAGAAGTCCATGCTGCTGACACATCACCCGGTAAAACTCACGGGTAACATGCCAGTGAGACGGGTGGTAAACTTCGATGCCATCAACGCCGGTCTTCACAAGAGGAAGGAACATTGCCGGATCGGTGAAGTACCTGCCTGGATGTGCAATAGAGAGCGTACCGCCGGCGGCATGGATCATCTCGACGGCTTGTGCCACCGGGAACGGGGTCTTTGCCGCATACCCGGGCTTTCCGACGTCTAGATAGACATCGAAGGCAGCTTGAATCGATGGGACGAAGCCCCGACGCACAAGTACGGAGGCAACATGGGGCCTGCCGATGGGAGCACCTGCTGCCTCGTCGATCACTTCCTGATACGAGATCGGTGCACGGGCCTGGTGAAGGTTAGCCACCATTTCCTCGGCACGCCGGGCGCGATCGTTGCGGTAGAATGCTTCGTACTCCTGAAGACTCGCATCATCGACATCGACATTGTAGGCCAGAACATGGATCTCACGACCAAAGTCGTAGCAGGAGATCTCGACTCCGCTGATTAGGCGAAGCGGGCCGTTGTACCCGAGATCGCGCAGATGGCGATGCGCATCGAGATTGTCGTGATCAGTGATCGCCAGTGCCTGCAGTCCGCGCTGCTCTGCCTTGGTGATAAGCTCAATCGGGCTGAGTACACCGTCGGAACACGTTGTATGCGTGTGGAGGTCGGCCACGACCTGGATCGGCTGCGATGTCATTGGCTCACCTCTCTCAGGAACCATGCACGCTTGATCTTACTGTCCGCGCATTCGTAGGTGGCCACGGCATGAACGTTGCCGTTTACGGCAAGTCCGCTGACGTCTTCTTCGTCAATGACAAACGGTGGGCAGACGATGCGGCTGACAAGTCGACAATGCAGTTGCGGATGTTCGGAGAACTGACGGCCGTAGCGATTGCGCAGTTCTTCCAGCCCGTCGCAGAAGATCGAACCTGTTGAAAGATCAATCAGCTGAACGTCATCGGCATACACCCTTGCGAAGGCATCGATGTCACGCGCGTTGTACGCATCAAGCTGGGCCTGAGCCAGTTGAGCGCATGGATGTAGCAGTTCACTATTAAGCACGCGCAAAGATACGGCTCGGAGTCGGCTCGTCACTCCCAATGATGGAAGTGATGAGGATCTCCATGGTTGTTCTACGGTCAGCCGAGCTTCGAAGTGATCTTTCCGCTTGACGCAAATAGTGCAGCGCGCTTTCCACGCGCCGCGGCCCGAGCGCATCCAGATGCTGGAATGCCTCGGAAATCGCAAACGGTTGAAGACCTGACTGACGGGCGATCTGGGCCTGATCGGTGACCGTTCGCAGGTCGATCAGAGCGTACAATGACATGAAATGTCGTACCAGCATTGTAAGGATCATTATTTCCTGCGAGTCGGCCTCGAGCATCGCATTGAGAATCTTCATCGCCGCAGCGGCATCACGACGTCCAACGGCACGCTGAAGTTCGAAGACATTGAACTCACGCGTACTACCGGCAAGACTATGCACATCTTCAACGGTTGCTGAGCCCCTTTCCCCGACGTAGATCCGAAGCTTCTCAAGTTCCATTGCGATTTCGCGCAGGCCCATGCCAACCTTGGCCATCAGCAGATCCGGCGCCTCGGCCGGCAGCGTAAGCCCCAATCGCGCCGCGTGCGCGTTCATCCAGGAGCGAACGCTCGATTCGCTCTGTCGAGGGTACTCGATCCATGTTGCTGCGGTGATGAGACGATTCAGAGGGTAGCGCACCTTGGAGAGTTTCTTCTTCAGGGCGTCCGGACGTTGCCGAAGCTTGCCGATACCATC
>DNLG01000099.1:5968-8023 GCA_003488525.1 Bacteroidota bacterium
CGTGCAGCAGCATCGAAGAGTCGCTGTGCGTCGTGCTCGACGAGGAAATCCTCCTCACCGAAGAGGAGAATGGCCGGTGGGAATGTCCCTGATTTGAGTATCTCGTCGATCATCTCTGGCTCGTCTTGGGATCAAATGCATCACGAAGTCCATCGCCGAAGACATTCAGGACAAGAACCCCGATGGCCATGGCGATGCTCGGAAACAACGTCATGCCCCAGTTCGTACCAAGGGCAATGTATCCGTAGCCATCCTTTATCATCTGTCCCCATGAAGCAGTAGGGGGCTGAACACCAAGCCCGATGAAGCTCAATGATGCTTCGGCGATGATCGCCGTGGCAAAACCCGCCGTCGAGAGGACGATGATAGGACCGGTCGCATTCAGCAGCATGTGACGGAAGATAGTCCTTGCAGGACCGTAGCCCAGGGCGCGCGTGGCCTCGATGTACTCCTGCTCGCGTATGCTGAAAAACTGTCCGCGCACGATCCGGGCGATGTCGACCCATGACGAGATCCCGATGGCCACAAACGTCTGCCAGTATCCTTTGCCAAGCAGCACCGAGAAGGCAACAACCAGTAGAATGGTCGGAAACGACCATACGACATTGACGAGCCACATGATCACGTCATCGGCCCAACCGCGGTAGTAGCCGGCAATTGCCCCGAGGATGATGCCGATCAGCAGCGCGATGGATTCGGAGATAAGGCCGACGCTGAGCGAGACGCGCATTCCATACACCAGACGCGTGAACATATCACGTCCGAACCGATCAGTTCCGAGCCAGAATGTCGGTGTTGCTGCAAAGTCATCGTTTGATACTCCTACCAGCGATGAACGAGCAATACTGTAGGGCTCACCAGCAGGATCTCGATAGAAGACGGTGTCGGATTTCAATTGCCAGTCTGATACAGCAATGATCGACGGCGTTTCAGGATCGGCCGGATTCTTCTTGAACAGGATCGTTCCGCGAAAGCCAGCGGGTTTGACGCTGTATTCAAGGATCTGCGTCGTTGGATCAAAGGGCGTGATCCACGGTGCAGCAATGGCTGCAATGACCATGATGGTCAGAACACCCATGGCGATGACCGCGCCGGTGTTCTTGCGCAGTCGGCGCAAAGCCAGCCGTGAGGGACTTTCCACGCGATCTGCACTCATGAGAGCCGCACCTTCGGATCGATGAACCCATAAAGAATGTCGGCCAACGTGTTGACCGTCACAAAGATGATCGCCGTGAACAGGACGGTTCCTTGGATCATGGGGTAATCAAGTTTCTCGATGGCGTTGAATGCTGCCAGCCCGACGCCGGGCCAGTTGAAGATAAACTCGACGAAATAGGTTCCTGCCAGCAGGCCCGCAAACCATGCACTGACGGTGGTGACCACGGGGTTCAGAGCATTGCGCAATGCGTGCTTGACGAACACCGCCGCATCCGATAACCCCTTGGCTCTGGCGGTGCGCACGTAATCCTGACCCAGCACATCGAGCATGCTTGATCGTGTGACGCGAGCGATGATCGAAAGCGGGCGGATTGCCAGTGTAATCATCGGGAGCACGAGATGCTCTGCTCCACGGTCGACATATCCGCTGATGGGGAACCATTCAAGACCCACACCGAAGACAAGCACCAGCAGCAGTCCCACCACAAATGCCGGCAGAGAAATCCCCAGCAGCGACGTCGACATCGTCAGCGTGTCGATCCATGTGTTGGGTCGCCATGCTGCGATCACACCGAGCAGAATTCCGAGAATGGTAGCGATGGTGATCGATGTTACCGCCAGCAGAGCCGTTGCCGGGAGCCGCTCAATGATGGTCTCGGCAACGGGACGGTTGGTGGCGATCGAGCGGCCCAGGTCGCCCCCTGCCAGACTGGTCATGTAGGTCGTGATCTGATAGGGAAGGGGCTTGTCGAGTCCAAGCTGCTCGCGCAGAGCTGCCACGGAGGCCGAATCTGCCCGCTGCCCCAGCAGAACGCGCGCCGGATCGCCCGGAGGACGGATAAAGAACGTGACCACGACCACGCCGACCAGTACCAGCAGCGTGTAGAGGATCTTGCG
>DNLG01000144.1:0-222 GCA_003488525.1 Bacteroidota bacterium
ACAATTGCGCAAACGCACACGGCTACAGCCGTGGGGAAACGTGTGCGATCAATGGGCGCAGAGTTCTCGAGATCCATGCGTTCCGACGATCGCATATTTGCCCACGGCTTCAGCCGTGGGAAAACGTGGGCGAGCAATGGATTCCCGCGTTCGCGGGAATGACGACAGCGTAATTCCGTAACTCTGTAACTCTGTAATTTTCCTCCTCATGCTTCGCTCCCT
>DNLG01000144.1:386-6092 GCA_003488525.1 Bacteroidota bacterium
TACTTCGCTTCTGTTGAGCAGCAGGAGCAGCCGGAGCTGCGTGGACGTCCGGTGGCGGTAGTGCCCGTGATGGCCGACTCTACGTGTGCGATCGCGGCGTCGTATGAGGCGAAGAAGTTTGGCGTCAAGACGGGGACGATCATCGCCGAGGCCAAGCAGAAGTGTCCGGAGCTGGTGCTGGTGCAGGCCCGGCATTCACTGTACGTGGAGTATCATCACCGCATTGTGGAAGCCGTTGAACAGACGATCCACGTCAAGAGTGTGAACTCTATCGACGAGATGGTATGCGAGCTTACGGGCTCTGACCGGCAGCGCGACAAGGCCATTGAGATCGCTTATGCGGTGAAGGCATCGATCAAGGCCAATGTGGGTGACACATTGACCTGCAGCGTGGGCATCGGCCCGAACGACTATCTGGCCAAGACGGCGTCGGATATGCAGAAGCCCGATGGACTGGTGATCGTTGAAGAGGAGCAATTGCCTGATGTGCTCTACGCACTTGAGCTACGCGACCTCTGCGGCATCGGCAAGCAAATGCACGCGCGCCTTCGCAAGCATGGCATCTTCACCGTGGAGATGCTCTGCACAGCACCGAAGCACCAGCTGCGCGAGGTATGGGGCGGCATCGAGGGCGAACGCATGTGGGCCCGCCTGCGAGGTCAGGATGTACCAATGGCCGAAACTCAGAAGTCAACGGTCGGACACTCCCACGTTCTCGAACCAGAACACCGCTCAGTTCAGGGGGCGAAGGCCGTCGTGCACCGACTTCTACAGAAGGCCGCAATGCGCCTGCGTCAGTACGAACTCCACACGGCCGAGATCACCGTCAGCGTACGCTACGTCGATGGAACCAAGTGGAAGCAGGCGCGCGAGATCACACCCACGCAGGATGTGCTGCAGCTGACGACGATCATGAGCAGCATGCTCGAGGTCATGCCCGAGCACGGAACGCCGTTCAAGGTCACGATCGCGCTCAACAAGGTGAGCCCCCTTGAATCAACTCCCCTGCCGATGTTCGAAAATGTTGGCCCGGCTCGCTCGGCACTGAACAACTCGATCGATGCCATCAACAAGAAGTATGGCAAGAACACGCTCTACGTTGGTACCGCATGGAACGCCCTCTCGAGCGCACCAATGCGCATAGCGTTCAACCACATTCCAGACTCAGAGGTCGACGACGACACGTAGGGGGCGAGACGCAGTCTCGCCCGACGCCCCCCTACGTTTACGGCGCTACATACATCATCGTGTGGTCATCATTGACCCAGAAGTACATGCCAGGAGCGAGATCATCGGTCGAGGTGACGTGGACAGTTCGACCGAGCACATCCGTAGGATACTGGCCCCGAAGCAGAAGATCGCGGGCCGACTCCGTATTGATTTGCAGGCGCATCGCATCGTTGAGGCGCGTTGTTGTGTCATCACAAACACTCGTTGTGAACGGATTCCAAGAGAACACACCGGTGGTCGCTGAGATCATGATCCTGTCACCGTGGCTGAAGATGCTGATGGGCTCGATAGCAAATGGCAGGTCCGGAGCATCCTGCCAGGTGCTTCCATCGGCGCTGCCAACAAGCACGCCGCGAAACCATGGAACAAAGATCTGTCCGTCATTGCCGTGGGTGATGAAGCGGCCTGACAAAAACCGGTAGTTCCCACCGTAGGGAATGTCGTACACCACAGACCAGCTCTGCCCCTGATCAGTCGAACGCAGAATGGCACCACCTCTGATGCGATAGGTTGATGGCGACTGTACCTCAATGGTTGAGTAATCCTCAATGGCGTGATAGGCAACCGCAAGCAGGCTTCCGTCAGTCGTGCGATGCATGGACATTACATACGGGTTGTACGGCAGAGGAAGCTTCACAGGGCTGAACGTGGCTCCATTGTCGGTTGATCGGAGCACCCCTCCTCGACGATGGGGCTGAGCATCTTCGATCGATATCGATGCGGTGTCCGTGCCCAGCATCGATACAAGAATCGATTCGTCATCTGCGATGATCACATCCGAGGGGTAGACTTCCGGATCGGTTTTCGCACCGGACGGGAGAGACATGGTGTCGGTAACTGCACCGCGATGACGACGCACAACTCCAGTCCAGCCGCTGTATATGGCTGAGTCCTCGAGCTGGCGAACAAAGCCGGACGGTTGCTTGGAAAGCGTGTCCAAAAAGTCCCCGTCGTGAGAGAACCGCCGGATACACGGACCCGGAAGCAGGACGTCCGCACTGCGAACGACCGGATGCGGCACGCCCCACACACGCCAGCGTTGAAGATTTCGATTTTCAAAGGTTCCAAACGTAATGCCCGGCAGCCCTTCATCACCTGCGACACAGGACTGCGCATGTGCAATGAATCCGAAGCCCGACGAATCAACCCGAAGGATGGTCGCCAAATCATTTAGCACGACATCTCGACTGCCGTCCGATGAGCGCCACGAAGCCAGCATGGCCTGGAACGGAAAGATCTCGATATCGCGCATAAACGAGCCGACACTGTAGATAACGGGCTTATCACCCGATACGTCCACAATGCCATTCTTCGATGGGTCTTCAGCGGCGATCACGAATCCGCGTCTGCCAAGACTGTACTCAGTGGTGTATGAACGATTCCAGTAAAAACCTCGCGCTGGCCCGGCGATGTCTATGTGAAACGCAAATCGCCGAATGACTGGAGGGTCGCTACATTCGACCTGATGCACGATCATTGAGTCATTGATCTGGCCAATCCAGTATGAAAATCCTCGAACAGGATATCCGTAACCCATTGGACGACCAACGTTCGCTGATTGGAGTTCCGAACCGCGTCCCTTGCTCCATCGGTACAGTGCTCCTGATGAGTCCGCTATGAGCAGGGCCCCGGAGCTCAATCGCTCAATGAATCGAGGAACCACTGCTCGGCGTTGTCCGTCGTCCAGCGTGATCGAATCGATCGTAAGGGACACAGAGTCATCAAATGGAAGAACTGCCAGTCGTGTTGACCTGTTTCTTTGCAATATACCGGCAAGCGCTTCAGACTCGCCGAGAACCCGGTTGCTGCCCAGCGTGTTGGTTTCACGTCCGATTCTGCGTAGTCTTTGAACGTCACGCTGTTCTATGATGTGCCGCTTGCCTGCCCCCGCCCCGACTTGCACCACCATCGTCCCGGGCGGCGATTCCTGAACGTTCGCTGTCGCACGGGGGATAACAGACCATGTTCGACCGGCATCTCCGGATACCATTGAAGCGGTCGCGGACCTGAACATCACCGGTCCGTTTTCTGTGAGATCTGCGGAGTTTACATTCTGAGGGAAAAGCCGCTCCTCAACTTCACCAGTTGGTCCGATGAAGGCCAGTGTACTGCTGTCCGACCGCAGCGCGATCATTACCCCATTGCCCATCGTGCGGGAAGCGTCTAGGTACTGAAAATCACCAAAGTTCACCGGCTGCTTCATCATTCCACCAGTTCTTTTCGATATCGAGAGCGTCATAAGACCGCGCCCCTTCACCAGCTGCACAAGCTCGTCATCACCCACTGATGGACTCAGACCGTCCGCGGTAAAACCTAAGCTCGACCCAGAATTGGAACTCAGCACACGCTGCTGAAACGCAGTGTCAATCTGGGCCAATGCGGCACATGTATTCACTATCAGAAGCGCACTCACCAGTTTGCGAAATGATACACGGATACTTCTCATGCACATCATCGATTATCTCCATCGGTTGTACAGTTTACCCGAGCAATGACATCTGACTAAGCCAAACGTTACACAACAGTTTTACCTCTTCTCCGCAATCATCCGTCCGATGTAGAGGATGATGCTGCGCGGAGTAAGGCGGACGAGGAAGGTCGTAATACGGTTCAGAAGTCCATGCACAGCAACTGGTTTGCCACGCATCATGGCGTCATAACCAAAGCGTGCCACATCGGCAGAGGTGGCCATGAGACGACGATCAACCATGCGGGCCTCGTGCATGGCGGCAACATCCTGGAAGCCAGACGTTGTCGGCCCAGGACACAGCGCTGTGACGGTGACGCCCCTGTCGGATACTTCGTTGTTGAGCGCTTCGGAAAAGCTGAGCACAAAGGCCTTGGTGGCAGCGTAGAGCGTCATCAGTGGTACGGGTTGAAACGATGCGGTTGAGGCAACATTCATAATGCGTCCGGACCGACGACGCACCATGTCGACGACGAATAATCTTGTAAGCGCCGTGAGCGTTACGATGTTGAGTTCAAGCATCTGCATGGCACGGTCAAGGTCGCTCTCTTCAAACAGACCGTACTGACCGAACCCGGCATTGTTGATGAGAATGTCCACCGTCAGCCCTTTGGCAGAGACTGCATCGTGCAGCTCTTGGGCGCTTCCGCGCTGCGCCAGGTCCATGCCAATGACATGGACATTCACTCCGTACGTCGACTCCCACTTCGCCTTATACTCACGAAGTTTCTCTTCACGGCGTGCAACGAGAATCACATCGCCCCCTCTTCGTACATGTTCAAGAGCAAGCTCGTATCCGATTCCTCCGGATGCTCCGGTGATGAGGGCTGTAGACATTGTTTCTCTCGGCTATCGTGAACGTGTCAGGGGGCGTAACGGACGGGTACCATCGACGTGCGGTGGTGATTGGTACGGTCCATGGAATTGTGCGGGTGGTTCTTCACATACGGCTGCACAAACCGGTAGTCTTCGTCGTTCAGGATCAGCAGCATCGGCGCATTGTCGATGGCGATCTGCTCGGCCATGCGATACAGGCGCATGCGCTCGGCGCGGTTGGTTGTCGAGAGGGCCTGTTCAAAGAGCCGATCAAACTCGGCACTGCGGAAACGCGTAGAGTTGATCGGCGAGTCTTCATCATCTGACGGGACAAGCTTTCCGTAGTAGAGATTCAGAAACGACTCCGGATCGGGATAGTCTGCCACCCAACCGAGACGGAAGAACGGCGCCTTGCCCTTGTCGATATCCGACAGATGCTGGGCAAACTCCACCTGCTGCAGCTTGATGCTGATGTTGAGATGCTCCTTGAGCATGCCCTGAATGGCCTCGGCGATCGAGACGTTACGTCCGCCCCCTGCATTGAGCTGAAGCGTGATCTCCGGAAATCCAACACCATTGGGATAACCGGCCTGGGCCAGCAGCTCACGGGCACGTGCAGGGTTGAAGGTGTAGCCGATGACGCTGTCAGAGCGATAACCGGGCATTGATGGCGGCACCAGACCATTGTGAGCAGGGCCTGCGGCCTGACCCTTGAGAACGTACCGAATGATACGATTTCGATCGACGGCGTAATTGATAGCCCGCCGCACACGCAGATCACGGAAGACGTCCTTGGTAATGACCATGCCATAGAACTGGGTCGATAGCGCCGTCTTGTGCAGAAGCCGAAATCGCGACCACTTACCCTTGGGATTCTTGTTCTCATCAACGATGTCGGCAAAGAACTCATTCGGAATGCGGAAGCTCTCTTCAAGATTACCGGCCGCAAACTCCAGGAGCTGCAGCTTGTCGTCCTTGATGAACGAGAAGCGAATGCCATCGAGATACGGCAATCGGTTGCCGTGTTCATCTACGTCCCAATACGATGGGTTGCGCCTCACAACCAGGTCACGGTCAGGCGTCCACGACACGAACCTGAACGGACCCGATCCGACGGGATGCTGAAAAAAGTCCTTGCCGTAGTATTCCACGGCCTCGCGCGGAACGATGCCCATGGATGTCTGCGTCACGGT
>DNLG01000144.1:6305-7846 GCA_003488525.1 Bacteroidota bacterium
TGCGCGACGCTTCCTGCGTGGCGCGGTAGTACTCGCTGGCTCCTACCACCTTGTCACGGAAGTACGCGTCGCTGCGCGTGCCGGCGCGCACGTCGCAGATGCGCGTGAAGCTGTACAGCACGTCGCGTGCGGTGACTGCTCGCCCCTTGCCACCGGGGAAACACGGATCATCGTGGAACACGGCGTCGGAGCGCAGAGTGTAGGTGTACGTCAGACCATCATCGGAAACAGACCAGCGTCTGGCCAGACCCGGAACCATGTTCAGGTCTGCATCGAAGTGCACGAGCTGGTCATAAATGTTGATCGACACGTGCGATGACGTGATGTCGTTGATCTGCGCCGGATCCAGCGTGCGAATCTCACCCGTCTCGTTCTGACGGTAGATACCGCCATAGAAGACTCCGCCCCCTGCAGCACGCAGCGTCCCTTCAGGCTCACCGGGTTTAGTGCAGCCAATGACTCCGAGCAGGAGCACCGCGACGAGCAGTGGCAAGGGGCGCGCAGAACCCTGCAGCATAAACAACTCAGCGGATCGGTGTGACGAGTTCGATCTGAACCGTACGCGAGTACGAACGTCCTTCCGGAGTTTCGTTCTCGTAGATCAACCGATCAGAACCGACCGGCTCCAGCGTCACGCGATCATCCGACAGCCCGAGAACCTTCTGCACCTCGAGACAGCGCTTGCGCGCGAGGTTGCGGTTGTACTCCGGATTGCCCGACTTATCGGCATAACCCACGATGCGAACACGCGACTCAGGCTGAATGCGCGCCTTGACGCGGTCCATCGTCCGCTGATTGGCCGGATTGAGCTGTGCACTGTTGAAGTCGAACACGATCAGCGAATAGCGCTCAACCAGCTTGCCTTCTTCCTGACGTGCCCGCATCGTCTGCAGGGTAACGTAGTCAACGGCTACCGTGTCGGATGCCTCAACGTTTTCGCCACGGTTGTTGCGCACGCGGATGCGCGCAATGATAGGATCACTCTTACGGGGCTTATCGGCCGCCTTCGACGCGTCCCACGACACGTTCTCGGGCAGACCGTCACCCTTGGCGGAATAGAGCAAACGGCCGGCCTGCTCGAGGACGAGATTCCAGCTCGTGACATCGTCTTGCTGACGCAGAGCCGAACCCACGGCGATCACCGGCGGCGAAACGATCAGATCCTTATCCCGAAACTCCACCGGCTCGAGGATCGATGGCGTCGATGCCGTTATCTCGACACGCTGATTCTCGATGCGCCCCTCTGGTGTTGACGAATTCGCCGGCTGATCCGGCAACAGTCCGCCACGCGTTTTGATCCGCGCCGGATCGACATTCCATGTCGAGGTCAGATACGACTTCACGGCCTCGGCACGTGCACGCGAGAGTTCGCGATTGCCCTGCTCGGGTCCGGCATTGCTTCCATAGCCCGCCACCGTGATCGATGCTGATGGGTCGAGCGCAAGACGCTGACCGATGATATTGAGCAGATGCGAGTACACACCGATCTGGTCGCGCGTGAGCGACGCCGATGTGAAGCCCGACGTCTCTGCCGGAGTCAG
>DNLG01000144.1:8167-10318 GCA_003488525.1 Bacteroidota bacterium
GGATCGAACGGTGCCGGGAGCTCCTTCGTGTACTTCTCAGTGATGAGCGTTGTCTGGTAAAGCGTATCACCTGCTCGACGTGACTCTTCACGCGAGTCATCGTCCGACAGGACGATGCGCGGTTCATCAATGCCGCGGCGCACGATCGTGGTCGTATCCCGACGGTAGATCGTGTCTCGAACAATGATCGCATCGGCCGGACGGAAGATGCCGAAGCGCACACTCACGCCGGCCATGATCTGGTGAGCACTCCACGAGACGTCCGAGATGGAGGAAAGGGGCAGAGCATATCGTAGCTCAGGTGAGATGCTGTAGGAGCGCTTTGACACGAGATCATAACGAGCGCCGACGATTGCATGTACCTGCTGAACAGCGGCCAGAGGGATCGGATCGCTGACCTCGTTGCGGATCGCAGAGCCGTTGAGAAAGACATATCCCTCAGGCGAGACCAGTGTCTCGCGCTGTGTGAAGTTCGTACTCCCCATGATGCCCAGTCGAAATCCGCCCTGCACATACGTACGGTCTGCCACCGGGAACAGCAGCGTCGGCTCGATCGTAAACAGCGGTATGGTAGCCGTGAAATCGTGTCTGACCATGACGTCGCGTCGCGCGGGCCGCGGAAGAGGTCCATCATCAAGCACCGGTTCGTTGCCGATCTTTTCATCACGACCGAATGCAGCTGAAAGCGAGGTATAGCCGACGCGTCCTTCAATGCGAAGTCCACTACGCAGCGTGAACTCTCCCAGAACGCCGAAGGCCGCCCCCAGTGAGGAGCCACCGGTAAACGACTGACAGCATGAGACCAATCCAGGCAGGGCGCCGAAGTCCGCAACGTGGATCGTCTGCGCTGCGCTGGCAAAGCCTCCGAGACGGTACTTGAGGATCATCGTCTGACGTGTCGAATCGGTGACGTACGTCTCCTGCGCCTGCGCCAGCACTGAGGCGCACACAAGAAGAACAATGGCGAGCTTCATCAGAGAGGTCATGGTACTAGCGGATCAGCGACAGTGGGACAATCCGCCGACGTGACGGGGTTTCGAGTACGACCTGATAGAGGCCGGAAGTGAGAAGCTCGACCGGGATACGATGGTGCACCACGGGAGACGAAGCATCATGCGGCCAGGAGATCTCATGAGCGACCTCCCCACCGGTACTGATCAGCTTCAACGAATGCATGCCTCGCTCGTAGGTTTCAGTTACGATCTCGCCCTGTTCTGCAACAGGATTCGGAAGCACTTCTACGCGCAGTCGTCCCGAGCGCCGAACGAGCCGTGGTCCGCCAGCCTCACAGATCGTGATGGCGATCGAACCATTCTCCGTGCGCAGCCTCGAAGTGACATTCGGTGCCGTCATGGCAGCTCTGTCAAAGATCATATCGGTCGAATCGATCGGTCCGATCGTCATATCCCCGAGTAGTTCGGCGACCACCGTACCGGCAGAATCGATCGTCTTCGGCGGAATCTCAAGGTCAATCACGGCAAAGCCCCCTGTAACCTCGTTGCGCAGGATCCTTGCACCGATCACATCACGAACGGCAAAGAGTGCGGCGATATACCGTATACGCATGGTGAAGGACGTACTGTCGATGCGAGTTGCCTCGCCCGAAACGCGGGCAATGATCGGCAGGCGCTTGTCGCGCGTCGACGGTGACTCAAGAACATTCGGTAGCGATGTCACCACATCCACCACAACCACTCCCGCGCCCGTGAGCGTCAGTACACGCGTATCCGAGCACGGCGCGTCGAGCTTCATCACCACACCATCGATATAGGTCCTCTGCTGCTTCGGCGCAAAGTCGACGATGATCTCGAAGACACCTCCGGGCTGAATCGTCATCGGTACACCGGGATTCGATCGCACGCGGAAGGCACTGTTGGTGCCGCTTTGTGGTACAATGGAAGAGATGACAAGGGGCTCACTGCCCGAGTTGGTAAAGATCAGACTCTGCGTGCTTGTGGCCGTGACGCTTACCTGACCGAAGGTCATGCTCGTTGGCGTGACGAACAGCGACGTGCGCCGCTCGCCCTTTAGCTCACTGATCACCGGCACGATCGTATCACTGATCTTCGCCTGTATCGTCAGGTACGCAACCTTGATGCCGTCGGTAGCGGCACTTGGATCAAACTCCACGCGAAGCACGCGCTTCTCGCC
>DNLG01000144.1:10537-11417 GCA_003488525.1 Bacteroidota bacterium
CTGCGTCCGGTCCTGAAACTCCGACCACTCCGACGAGTTCGATCGGCAGCGTCCCGCTATTGACGTACACCACACTGTCGAGCCCCTTAACGCACTCGCTTTTCACACCGAAATTTATCTTCTGTGACGAGCTCAACTGCTCCGTGCCACCACGGGCACGCACGATGATGGCGATCGTATCAATGCACGGCTGATCAAGCGCCAGCAGCACGGTATCTTCGACGTTCTCTTCTGCCTTGCAGAGGTAGGTAAAGGTGAGCCCCCTGACCTGTCCGGGATCGAGTGAAAACTGCGTCGGATTCACGCCGATACGATTCGGTCCCGTCACACGCACACCGACAATGCTCAACCGGAATGTTGACGTGTTGGTGTAGTTAACCGTTGAGTTCACTGATGAACCGATACGTACCGATCCAAGGTCGACGATCCGTGGCCCGGCGAGTGCTACCGACGAACGCTGGCCGTTAAGACCAACGTTGATGATGCCGATCGTCTGATCATCCGTGCGAATCGACATCACGGCGGTCTTGACACCATCAGGTCCCTGACTTCCCAGGAACGTGACAGCGTAGCGGACCGATTCCTGTGCACGCAGCGTCGTGTCTCTCAGGGGGCCGGCAGACCAGCGGAAAGAGGTTGGATTGACGCCATTGATGACGGGCGGACTGAGCAGGGTGAACGGCGTCGAGCCGTTGTTGGTGATCGTCACCTCCTGCCGAAGACTGTCACACGGTGCTGTGGCCGGATAGGTCAGCGATGTTGCCGAAAGCGTCACGGTTGAGAGCACGCCCGTACCGGCAAGCTGCACGTCGGTGGTATCCGAACAGCTCAACTGCGACGAGTCGGCGACCACCCGCAGACGTGCGGTCGACCGCCCCAC
>DNLG01000144.1:11541-12296 GCA_003488525.1 Bacteroidota bacterium
CGACGTGCGGTCGACCGCACCACGGCGGTTGGGGTAAAGGCCACGACAAGGATCAGCGACTCTCCCGGCATGATCTTCGTCGGAAGCGCAGGCGTAACGGAAACGATCGTGAAGGGGGCGGGCAGCGCCGGAATACCCTTCACATCCATCTCGCTCGAACCCGTGTTGCGGAACTCGAAGATCGCCTCACGTCGGTCTCCAACGCGAACGTCGCCGAACTGGCCGTTACCGGTGACCGTGACCTGGGATTCGACGCCAATGTGGCGGATGAAGATGGTATCGGGTGTGGGGCACTCTCGGAACTGAACAAGGATCGGCACAACCTGCGCTCCGGCGCGCTTGGCCGAGAACGTCAGCGTGATCTGCGAAAAGGCAACACTGTCTCGAAGCGGTATCGGAACCGTGCCGGAGACGCTCATCACGGCAGGGCTTGCCGAGGCGAACGACGAGATCGTCAAGAGGGCACGGCCGACCTTGCGGATCGTGATCGGTTCAACGATAGGACGCCCGATGCAAACGCGTCCGATGTCCAGCGTATCGCGCCTGAGCCCCCTCCAGATGTAATCAACGGCGATGGGAGTTGGATCGGCACTGATGTTGACGACGTGCGTGAACGTTCCGTTGTAGGTGATACGCAGATCGGTTCTCTGCGTTCCGACCTGACCCGGCTGTGGCGTGTAACGGATGATGTATCCGAAGCTGGCACCAGCTGGAAGGTCTGTCGGAATGGACGCCTGGTTAACGATTGTAAAGCC
>DNLG01000144.1:12522-13169 GCA_003488525.1 Bacteroidota bacterium
CCCGGACACTGTGACTGTCCGAGGCTCACCTCGGTGTCGCCCTGCAGGCGTGTTGCCGCCACGCGGCGGATGACATTCCATGCCGACTGTGAGAAAACGATCTCTGGCTGTCGGGTGAACGTCGATGTCGACGTTGACGGCACTGCTGCAGCGGCAACCACGTACATCACGGTATCAGATGGAAGCAATGCAAACGTCGTCTGCCACCGCGTATTGGGGATGAACACCTGTCCGGGAGTAACAATCTGCTGCCATACGCCCGCCACGCGAGCCCAGACGTAGGCACCATCGGCGGTCTTTGTGCCACCTAATGCCACACTGCTACCGGAAACACTCGTCAGCAGATCCATCGACACACCAGTCCATGCCTGCGAAGCCCCGTTGAGGGGACCGTCAACGCGGATCCTGCCTGCGCCACCGGTGAGGTGTCGGCTGGCGGCCGGCGCAACGGCATCAAACCCTCCGTCGGCATTGGCCGCAACATTTTGAATCACATTGGTCACGGCACGTCCACCAACGATCACGGCGCCGCCGGAACCGCACCCGCCCTGTATGTCCTGGCGCGTGGGCACGCCGCCGCGCGCCGTAACGCGCACGTCTCTGACAAAAGATCCGTGAAGACTGATGGCACCACCACCTCCGCCGCC
>DNLG01000144.1:13436-16210 GCA_003488525.1 Bacteroidota bacterium
CCAGAACCACCACCAAAGCCACCGACCGGTGTACAGCCGGTCCGCTCGATGCACCCGATGCCGCTGGCACCGAAGGGATGACCGGTTCCTC
Source organism: Bacteroidota bacterium (assembly GCA_003488525.1). GTDB lineage: Bacteria > Bacteroidota > Ignavibacteria > Kapaibacteriales > Kapaibacteriaceae > UBA10438. Next base: position 13,528 of record DNLG01000144.1, read on the forward strand.
CACCTGCATTTTCAAAGGAGATGGTCGACTCTCCCCCGACCAGGCCGTTGAGCGATTGCGACCCGGCCGTGTTGGCAGAGTTCGCCGGCAGCTCGGCTCCGCTGCCGACGCCAGGTTTGCGCTTCGACCTCCCGAAATTCGACCCTCCCGGACCGCCACCAGAGAATCCATCTCCGCCGTCGGTACCACTCTGACCGTTGAGGTTGAAGTTGACGTAGGAACCTCCACCGCCACCACCGCCGGGTCCACCGCGCACGCCACTGGCGCTGACGGAGATCTCCGTCGCAATGGTGTCGGCCACCTTCGTTCCGCGGATCGGGCCAATGGAGTAGAGCACAAAGGGCAGATATCCCTGATTGCCAGGTGTGCCGGGATCGGGGTCTGCAACAGATACCTGATACTGCGAGGGGGCGAGCGTCAGCGAGTCAACGATCATCGCCCCGCGACGTGAGCGCATTCCTAAAGTCCCCTGGCCAATGATAAACTCATTGAGCTTTGAGACATCGCCAAGCGGCCATGGTCTGACAATGTAGAACGTATCAACCGTCGAGGCGACGTTGTTAACCAGCACCTGGATCGGAATGCGAAACTCCGGCCGCAACCGTGTCCATTCATGATCGTTCGGCACAACATCCGGGCTGATAAAGGCCACTGTCGAAACCAGCCGACCGTTCCAGCTGACGTTGACGGGTCCGAAGATCAGCTTGGCCGCATCAGCCGGCCGTTGACACACCACGCGAACCTGATCTCCGGGATTGTTGAAATAGACGCCGTCTACACCGAATGCACCGTTGGCATCATTCGCGGCAAGAATCTCAATCGCCATGCCCCTGCCCGGAGCTCCGATGTCAGGGAGGATGTAGGCGATCTTCGGCTGTGCACCTGCAGCAAACGCTGCCAGGCATAGTCCGATCGCAAGTAGTAGCAGATGGCGACGGTTCATATCGTGGCCACCACCTTGAGTTCGACAGCGATCGGGGTTGGCAGCGCACCGATCTCGATCGTGGTGCGGCAGGCATCAACGCCGGCAAAGTGCTCGGCATACAGTCTGTTGAAGGTCGGGAAGTCCGCCTTCATATTCGTCAGGTACACCTGCACGTCGAAGATCTTCTCCCAGGCCGAGCCGGCATCCTCGAGAATGTACCGGATGTTGCGAAAAACGCTCAGGGTCTGTGCTTCGATGTCGTAATCGACGATCGATCCGTCTGCGCCGAGCGTGACGCCCGGGATGACCTTGGTGCCGCGCTCGCGCGGTCCGACGCCACTGAGGTAGATGAGGTTGCCCACGCGCCGTGCGTGCGGATACGCGCCGACGGGCTCCGGAGCGCGCTCAGAGTTGATGACGATCTTTTCCATTCCTCTTTTGTGCTGTTGTTTACGGTGCGATCTGCAGACAGATGTTTTTTGGTTCTGTGAAAAAGCGCAGCGCCTCGGTTCCCCCTTCGCGGCCCACGCCACTGTGTTTCATTCCTCCGAATGGCGTCCGCAAGTCACGCATCAGCCATGTGTTCACCCATACGATACCCGACTCAAGACGATGCGCCGTCCGGTGCGCACGGTGCACATTAGACGTCCAGACACTGGCTGCCAGACCATAGTCGGTGTCGTTGGCCATCGCAATCACATCGTCCTCGGCGTCAAACGGGATGATCGTTGCCACCGGACCGAAGATCTCCTCACGATTGACGCGGCACTCCTGAGAAAGCCCGCCGATGAGCGTCGGTTCGATGAAGAATCCGTCAGCACACCGACCAGGCACGTGAGCACGCTTGCCCCCAGCAAGAATTGTGCCCCCTTCATGAAGTGCCAGATCGATATAGCCGAGAACTTTATCCATATGTGCCTTGCTAACCACGGCGCCGGTGCGGGTTTCTTTCTCTAGCGGGTCGCCGACCAAAAATCGCTCGGTCTCGGCGATCAGCGAGCGCTGAAACTCCTCAAGGATTCCCCGTTGCACGAAGATCCTCGAGCCGCACAGACAGATCTCGCCCTGATTGGTGAAGGCCGCCCGCGCCACACTCCGGGCCGTTGTGGCAACGTCGACGTCATCATACACGATCGTTGGATTCTTGCCGCCCAGTTCCAGGGAAAGCTTTTTGAACATTGGCGCTGCGGTGGCGGCGATCTGACGTCCGGTGGAGGTTCCACCGGTAAATGAGATCGCCTTAATGGTGGGATGCTCAACGATGGCCTGGCCGCACTCGTGTCCATAGCCGTGCAGGATATTGAGCACTCCCGCCGGAAGCCCGGCATCGATACAGATCTGCGACAGCAGAAACGCCGTCATCGGCGTCAGCTCGCTCGGCTTGGCCACAACCGTGTTGCCGGCAGCCAGGGCCGGGGCGATCTTCCACGTGAACAGATACAGCGGAAGGTTCCACGGCGAGATGCATCCAACCACTCCGAGGGGACGCCGCAGCGTGTAGTTGATCACGTGCTCGTCCGTCTGGTGCGCATCGGTATGCGTGTGAAGGATCTCGGTGGCAAAGAACGCCATATTGTCCACCGCGCGGGGGATGTCAACGCTGCGCGACAGCCAGAGGGGCTTGCCCTGATCGTTGGTCTCGGCCAGGGCCAGATCCTCCAGATGGACCTTAATGCGCCGACTGATCTCCAGCATGATCTCCGAGCGCCCCTTGGCAGGCATGGCCGACCATTCAGGGAACGCCGCAGAGGCGGCATG
>DNLG01000144.1:16426-17603 GCA_003488525.1 Bacteroidota bacterium
GATGGGTTCACGTTGTCTATCCACAGACCGGAATGCGGGTCGCGGAAGTGTCCGCCGATGTAGTTTCTGATGTGCAACATGGTGTTATCCTTAGACTTACAAATATATCGTATGTTTGCGCAAATGGACTTGCAGAGCGCTATACGGTCATTCCTTTCCACACTGGATGTGGAAAAATCCGCCAGCTCGCATACCACCCTCACCTACGAGACTGCCCTTTCGCAGTTCTGCCAGTATCTGGCGGAGTTTGCCAGCCCCCTGCCTGAGGTATCCGAGATCACCGAGGCCGATATCCGACCGTTTCTCGGGTGGTTGCACGACAAGGGGCTGGGAAAGACCAGCATCCGCCTGAAGCTGGCTGCCGTGCGCAGTTTCTTTCGCTTTCTTCTTCGCAGCGGCGTGATCGATCGCAACCCGGCCGGGATGCTGGCCTCGCCGAAGACGGCCCGCCCCCTGCCATCGTTCATCAATGTGCACGAGGCCGAGCGCCTGTGGGAGATGTTCGACATCACAACGGTCAAGGGGCTACGGGATCGCGCGCTCTGTGAACTGCTGTACGGCTCCGGGCTGCGTATTCACGAGGCACTGGCACTCAACCTCGGACAGATCGACGTGGCAGCTCGGACCGTTCGGGTAACGGGCAAAGGGGCGAAGCAGCGCATTGTGCCGCTGACCGCCGAGACCATCACAGCGATCGAGCAGTACCAGGCTCGCCGGGCTGAACTTCGTCCGAAGGACGACGAGCGCGCCGTGTTTCTTGGTGACCGCGGTGGACGGCTGACGAGTTCATCAGCATGGCGCATCGTGCGCCGCGCACTCGGTCCCGTCACCGAAGCCCGCCGCAAGAGTCCGCACGTTCTGCGGCATTCGTTTGCAACACATCTGCTCGACAACGGGGCGGACCTTTCAGCGGTGAGCGACATGCTGGGGCACTCCTCATTGTCAACCACGCAGATCTACACACACGTCAGCGTCGAGCGTCTCAAAGACGCCTACCGACGCGCCCATCCACGTAGCACAACGTCCTGACAACCTCTATCAGTGAGTCTATGGCCATGCGCGTCTCCGTTATCGGAACCGGACATCTCGGATCGATCCACGTTAAGCTGCTTCAGCAGCACGAAGACCTGCAGTTGGTCGGCATAGTCGACCCCGACCGGCAGCGTGGTGAAAAGGT
>DNLG01000144.1:17830-18013 GCA_003488525.1 Bacteroidota bacterium
CATTATCGCCTCGCCAACGTCAACCCATTACGCCGTCGCCCTTGAGTGCATTGAAAGGGGCTTCCACTGCTTTATCGAAAAGCCTGCCACTGCAACCTATGCCGAGGCGCAGCTTCTGCTCGAGCGCGTGCGCGAACGTGATCTGGTGGTCCAGGTCGGACACGTCGAACGCTTCAATCCGGC
>DNLG01000144.1:18251-20293 GCA_003488525.1 Bacteroidota bacterium
CTGATGATCCACGACATCGACCTGCTGCTCTGGCTGACCGGCTCAACGGTGACGGACATTCAGGCAACGGGCGTGAAGGTGCTCACCGATACCATCGACATCTGCAATGCGCGGCTGACCTTCGCCAGCGGATGCGTTGCCAACGTCACGGCCTCTCGCATCACGGCTTCGCCGATGCGGAAGCTGCGCGTGTTTCAGCCCGATCATTACGTCTCACTGGACCTTGCCGCAGGAACGGCCGAACTGTATCGCCTGGTGGACGCTTCGGCCGTGGAGCCGTCCCATCAGACGCCGCTCGGCGTGGTCACCACACAGTTTGGTGACCGGGTGATCGTGCACGACACGCCGGCCATCACGCCAGCCAATGCGATCCTACAGGAGCAGCGCGCCTTCTTCGAAAGCATCACTTCACGTCAGCCCGTCGCCGTCAGCCTTGCTGAAGGGGCAGAGGCCATCCGTATTGCCGAGTGGGTGAGTGACTTAGTTTCACGATGAGCTCCAAACACATGAACCAGACACGCCTGCACGTTTTCGTCCTTCTCACGCTGGCCTTCGTTTCGCTACCGCGCAATGGTATGGCCCAGAGCGACATGCTCGACCATGGGCGCATGGGGCATGCGGCGTTCATGACATCGACCGTCTCGGATTATCAGTGTCTGTCGATCAATCCGGCCAACCTTGCCTTTGCTCCGACGCTTGAGTACTTCACATCGTCGACCCCTCTCGAGACCGGCATCGAACGCATCACCCGCCGCTTCTCGATCGGATTCGGTCAGGTCGGCGCGTCAATCCGGAGTGATGCCCTCGACAAAACAAAGCTCCTGGATCTGGTCCTGCAAAGGGGCTCGGCAGTGAACTTCACTCGCAATGATCAGATCAGCCTCGCTCAGAGTTTTGCTGACCGCGGCATCCGCGTCAATGCCGATGTGATGCTCGTCGGCGTTGCCTACCAGACAAAGAAGTACGGCGGTATCGGCTTCACGGTGCGTGAGCGCATCGGTGCGGCGTTCCTCCTGAACGAGGGGGCGTCGGACATCATCTTTCGTGGACGAAATGCGGCGTATTTCGATTCATCATACACGAACTGGCGTGGCGATACGATCGGCGTAGCACGTCGGCCTCAGCTTTTCTCGCAGCTCTTCGACGGCACTCGCCTTTCACTCTCGTGGTCGCGCGAGTACGCTCTCGGATACGGACTGCCCCTTGTAACAGGTCGCGACTGGCGTCTATGCTTCGGCGTCACCGGCAAGTTCCTTCAGTCATTTGCGTACCTGGACGCCCGCGCCGAGAACGGCGTGTTCAGTGCATCGAGCGCACTCAGTCCCTGGTTCACCATCAACTATGGCAACGCCACCACACCTTCGGCCATCACAGGTAACAACCTCGTCCCTGTCGGCGAAGGCTACGGGGTCGACCTTGGTCTTACATACACCAGCAACACGTTTGCCCTTGGTGTATCGGTCATCGATATCGGGCAGATGGAATACAACGGCAATGTCTTTGCAGCGGGCGATACGCTTGTTAACGGTCTCGGCACACCAGGCTTTGCCAGCTACAACTTCATCGATGAAGCCCAGAAGATCACCGGCGATGGCAACTACTTCGTCTGGTCAGGTCTGATGCAGACAACCTCAAAGCTCCCCACCCGCCTGCGTGTCGGTGGCTCGTACTCGGTCAGCCGCTTCTTCCGCTTCGGCTTTGATGTGATGGCACCGCTGAACGATGGTGGCGCAAACCTCTCACAGGCCATCGTATCGACGGGCGTTAATTACCGCCCCTTCTCGTGGCTCATCATCGCCAGCGGCGTAGGTACCGGCGATGGCATGAACGTCTTCATCCCCGGCTCGCTGACGTTCTCCCTGCTCGGCGGTTTCCTCGAAACCGGCATCACCACGATGGACATCTCCTCACTCTTCACCGACCGCCTGCCCGTCATCTCCGCCCATCTCGGGTTCTTGCGCCTGAGAATGTAGGGTGGGTGTGAGGTGTGAGGTGTGAGGTGTGAGGTCCAACTCCGCTTCGGCTTCCCTCGCGCGTAGCGC
>DNLG01000050.1:0-152 GCA_003488525.1 Bacteroidota bacterium
CACACAGGGTCAGGCTACCGATATCGAGATCTACACGAAGGAAATGCTGAGAATCCGTGACACCCTGTACGGCATCATCGGCAACCACTCGGGAAAAGACTACGACACGATCAAGAAGGATGCCGACCGTGATTACTATATGTCGCCCGAAG
>DNLG01000050.1:385-653 GCA_003488525.1 Bacteroidota bacterium
CGACATAAATTGAGCCGACATCATCGGCTTCAACATGAGCACAACATCGACACCGGAAATTCTGCACTGTTCGTTCTGTAACCGCAACGCCCATGAGGTTGCCAACCTGATCGCTGGTAAGGGCGTGTACATCTGTGATGTATGCGTGCAGAACTCGGTGGAGATCCTGAAGAAGAATGCCCCCACGCCTACGCTTCGGACGGATGTAACGTCGCTTCCGAAGCCTTCGCAGATCAAGAGGCAGTTGGATCAGCATGTGATCGGACAG
>DNLG01000050.1:843-1221 GCA_003488525.1 Bacteroidota bacterium
ACGAGGCCAAGGAAGTTCTGTCGGTGTCTGTCTACAATCACTACAAGCGCATTCAGTCGAAAAACCTCGTCAGTAGCTTCGACGAGGTAGAGATCGAGAAGTCAAACATTCTGCTGCTCGGTCCGACGGGCACGGGCAAAACTCTGCTTGCCCAGACACTCGCAAGAATCCTCGACGTGCCGTTTGCCATCGCTGACGCCACAACACTGACCGAGGCTGGATATGTGGGCGATGACGTAGAGTCNNATCATCGTGAACCTCCTGCAGAATGCCGACTACAACGTCGAGCGTGCAGAGCGTGGCATCGTGTATGTGGATGAGATCGACAAGCTTACGCGCAAGAGCGACAGTGCATCGATCACGCGCGATGTCTCCGGC
>DNLG01000050.1:1347-3142 GCA_003488525.1 Bacteroidota bacterium
TCGATCACGCGCGATGTCTCCGGCGAAGGGGTGCAGCAGGGTCTGCTGAAGATCCTCGAGGGTACCGTCGCTGGTATTCCTCCAAAGGGTGGACGCAAGCACCCCGAGCAGTCACTCGTGTATGTGAACACCAAGAACGTGCTCTTCATCTGCGGCGGTGCATTTGAGGGACTCGAGAAGATTATCGGCAAGCGAATGAAGCCCACAACAATGGGCTTTACCGCCTCTACGCCGACCACCGTTGAAGAGTCGATGGAACTTCTGATGCACGTCGAGCCGGAGGATCTCATGCGCTTCGGCTTCATTCCCGAGTTCATTGGTCGTCTGCCAGTGGTCACGGCGCTTCATCCTCTTACCGACGACGCCATGCTGGACATTCTGACGGGTCCGAAGAACGCCCTCGTTAAACAGTATCAAAAACTCCTGCTCCTTGAGGGCGTTGAGCTGTCTTTCGAACAAGGCGCACTTGAGGCCATCGTTGCCAAGGCCCAGAAGCGCCGAACCGGTGCACGGGCATTGCGCGGTGTGTTGGAAGACGTGATGAATCCGATCATGTACATGCTGCCCGACGTTGCCGGAGTTCGCAAGTGCGTCATCACAACAGATGTCGTCACACGTTCTGCCAGCCCCCTGCTGGAGCTCTCCGAGCAGCCACCAGGTGAGCAGCCGCGGCAGAGCAAGCAACGTCGCGCTGGAGAGCGTTGATCCCTTTGAAGTGGCCTGTTACCGGCCTGCTTTTCGGCCTGCTATAAGTCCTGACACAACGCCGGCGGCCCACACGCCATGAATGATGGCAAAGATCAAGGGGGCCAGCAGCACCGTAGTGAGGATTTTCTTCCCATCCGGTGAACTGTCCGACAGCACATTCGGCATCAGTGCCAGGAGAGCGGCACAGCTGCCGATGCCGACGTAGCCATAGATGACGGCCACGAGCGCAATGATATACTCAGCGCCGAAGAATGACATACCAATGAGTGTGATCAGTGCCAACAACGCAGCAACGGGCAGAACCTGCCGCAGATGCAAAGATGCCGGATGCTTCCTGATGACGGCGGCCTTCCACCAGCCGTATCGCCAGCGCTGAGAGATCAGACCTCGCAAGGTCGAACGGGCCATGAGCTGGAACTCCGGTGACGGAAGAGCCACCACGGTTGCTCCGGCCTGCGTTGCCCGGTAATCAAAATCAAAGTCTTCGTTTGTAAGCAGAGCCTCGTCGTACCCCCCAATGCGCTCCCACACGCTGCGGTGGTAGCACGACATAACAGCATGTGCCACGCGCACCGGCCTGGTCAGCTCGCGTCGTGACGGCGTGCCCCCAGTCCCAAACATGCTCGAATGCAATGTTGAGATCGCATACGCAACGGGGCTCATGGATCCGGGAATGAAGCTCACTCGCGGCCCCACAACGTCGGCCAGACCGGAATCCAGCGCTGCCGCGATCTCCGCGACGTAGTTCGGTGGAATGCGCGAATGCCCGTCAACGCGCACGATCACCCGCCCGACAGCCTGCTCCACTGCCCTGTTCAACGCCGAGGGAATGACGCGCCGCTCGTTAGTGATGACGTGCAGTTGGAACCGATATCGCGAACTCAAGACTGCCGCATCAAGCGCCTCGCGCGTCCCGTCGTCCGAACACCCGTCAGCTACAACTACCTCCATGGACCCATGATAGGTCTGCGCATTAATGTCTGCCAGCACCTGCTCAATGGTGCTGCGCTCATTGCGACACGGGATGATCACGGATACGTCGATCGACACGGCGCAAGATACGGTCAGGTTTGAGGTTTGAGGTTTG
>DNLG01000161.1:0-190 GCA_003488525.1 Bacteroidota bacterium
GTACAACATGAAGGACCTCGAAGAGGCCGGCCTTCTGAAGATGGATTTTCTCGGCCTGCGCACGCTGAGTATCATCGACTCGACGCTTGAGCAGGTCAAGCGCAATCACGGGGTCGACCTCGACATGGACGAGATCGACTTCAGCGATCCGGCCACATACGAGCTTTTCTGCAAGGGGCATACGCAGGCG
>DNLG01000161.1:389-3016 GCA_003488525.1 Bacteroidota bacterium
CCGGGTCCGATGGACAACATTCCGGAGTTTATCGAACGCAAGCAGGGACGCAAGCCGATCACGTATCTGCATCCGCTCATGGAGCCTATCCTTGAGCGCACCTACGGGGTGATCGTCTACCAGGAGCAAGTCATGCAGCTGGTGCAGTCGCTCGCAGGCTTTACGCTGGCGCAGTCCGACGTTATGCGCCGGGCGATGGGTAAGAAGGACGAAAAGTCCATGGCCGAGCAGCGCTCGAAATTCATAGACGGGGCAAAGAGCAGCGCCGGGATCGAGAAGGAACTTGCCACGGAGATCTTCGACCTCATCCAGAAGTTCGCCTCGTACGGCTTCAACAAATCGCACTCTGCCGCCTATGCCTATCTGGCCTTTCAGACCGCGTGGCTCAAGGCTCACTACCCTGCCGAATTCCTTGCCGCCAACATGACGGCGGAGTTGAATGATCAGGCGAAAATCGTGGCTCTGATCGATGAAGCAAAGCGCTACGGCATCACCGTGCAGCCCCCTGATGTGAACCGCTCCATGGCAACGTTCATTGCCGAGGGACGAACCATCTACTTCGGCATGGCCGGTATCAAGGGCGTAGGTGTCGGGGCGGTAGAAGCTATCGTCCAGGCGCGCTCCGATGGAGCATTCACCTCCTACTATGACTTTGCTGCCCGTGTCGAAAAGAAGGTGCTCAACCGACGGCTGATGGAGTCGCTTGTCTGCGCCGGTGCGTTCGATTGTCTCGGGCACGGGCATCGCGCTCAGCTGTTCGAGGCCATCGATACGTCCCTACATTATGGCTCTCAGGTGCAGGACGATGCCCTGTCCTCGTCAGGGGGCTTGTTTGGTTCGGAAGATATTGAGAGGCCAAAGGAGCCTGCGCTGCCACGCACGGCCGAGTGGCCCGATGGCGAGCGACTGCGACGCGAACGGGAAGTTCTCAGCTTCTACATCTCGGGTCACCCCCTGCAGGAACATACCCTTGCGGTGAACTCCTTTAGCACCATCAATCTGTCTCGCCCTGATCCGGAGATGTCGGGCAAGCCCGGACGAGTATGCGGCATGATCGGCGAGATCCGAACGCGTCTGGACCGACGGGAGAACACGATCGCCTTTGTCAAGCTCGAGCAGTTTCACTCTTCGATGGAGTTGATCTTCTGGAGTGACAAATACAAGCAGTTCGCCGAACAGATCAAGGTTGGTGCGGTGATCGTTGCGGCCGGCAAATGCGAAGTCAGCGGCGAGGCCATTAAGCTCACGGTCGACGACGTACTCAGCATCGAGCAGGCCGAGAAGCGCTTTGCAAGGGGCTATGTGGTGCGCATCGATCCTGAGAAGGTCCAGCCCCAGCAGCTCGAGGATCTGAAGTCACGGTGTAACACCTCGGATGCGACGCATGCACTGACGTTTATCGTGGCGCACCCTGAGGGGAATCGGCAGTATTCGACCATGACCAGAGTGGCCTCGTCGGCAACCATGACAAAGTACCTGTGTGAGACCTTCGGGGAATCGAACGTCCTGATCGACACGGAACGCTAACACTCGCAGGGAGGCTTTTCCATGCTGCAGATCCAATCGGCCATCGGCATCGTCATCATCGCTGCGATGGCTTTCCTCTGGTCTTCTTCGCGTTCGCACATCCCCTGGCGCACGGTGATCTGGGGCATGATCCTGCAGGTGGTTCTGTGTCTGCTGATCATTGTGTTTCCGCCTGGCATTGAGCTGTTTCGACGACTCGGCGACGGGATCACGTGGTTTCTGGGCTTTGCCAACGAGGGGGCCAGCTTTCTCTTTGGCGACCTTCCCCTGCCCAAGGGTCAGGCCGTGGTGGGCTTTCAGTTTGCTCTGACGATCACGTCGGTAATTGTCTTCTTCTCGTCCTTCATGGCCATCCTGTATCACTACGGGATCATGCAGCGTGTTGTGCGCCTAACGGCCAGACTTCTTGAGAGGACCATGGGCACCAGTCCGATCGAGTCGATCAACGCCGTCGGAGAGATCTTTCTCGGGCAGACCGAGTCGCCTCTTCTTGTGCGACATTACATTCCACACATCAGCGCCTCGGAGCTCTTTGCCATGATGGTAGGGGGCTTTGCCACCATCGCCGGGTCGACCATGGGCGTATACATCGCGCGCGGCATCTCGGCCACCGACCTGATGATCGCCTCGATCCTTGCCGCGCCGGCAGCGCTGGTGCTGGCCAAGATCGCCGAGCCGGAAGCCCCCTCCCATGCATTGAGGGAAGAGACGGCGTCGGTCGTGGATCTCGACCCGGTGCTTGACTCCGGGAACGTGCTTGACGCGATAGCACGCGGGGCGCTCGACGGCGCGAAGCTGGCCCTGAATGTGATCGTTGTCCTCATCGCCTTCAAGGCCCTCGTGGCGGCCTTTGATGCGATTCTCGGCATAGGTGCAACGTCGCTCATCCAATGGGGCCTTCCATGGGCGCCGCATTCAATCGAGGAGTTGCTTGGTGTTTTGTTTCTGCCCTTTGCCTGGATGGTTGGCATACCGGCCAATGAGGCGCAGACGTTTGCTTCTCTTCTCGGCACGAAGATCTCGCTCACTGAATTCATCGCCTATGACCGGCTTGCCGACTACGTCAGCTCCGGCGTGCTGAGTGAGCGAACGGTCCGCCT
>DNLG01000161.1:3228-5550 GCA_003488525.1 Bacteroidota bacterium
CGGTTTGGATTTAAGGCCATGTGCATCGGTGCGCTGGCGAATCTGCTAACGGCGTGCCTTGTGGGCCTGTTCATCTGAGCCACGTCTGACGGCGGCTCAGAGCTCGATGTCGGCCTCGCCCAGAAGCCGGTCGACATCGGCATCCGTCACGGTCCATGTTTCCGACCCGTTGCCATTGCGCTGTGTGAGTTCTTCCGCCAGAGCGTCAACGTCGTTGTCGGCACGCTGCGGCAAGCGCTCGGCAACTGCTACGGTATCGATCCGGATTGCGCCATCACGGTCGTATGGCTGAAAGGTCACAACCATCGTCACGGCCACGGCCGCTGCGCCCAAAGCGTAGGCAAACCGCACGACCGGGCGGGTTCGGCCGGTGGATTCGGCGTTGCGCGCACGCTGCACGCGGATGCTCATGGTTGATGTTGCCGCGTCAAGTGCTGCATCACGCCTGGCCTTGTGCGCCATCAGGTGCTGGGCAATCGCTTCAGTCCCGACGTCGTGCGTCGATAGTTCGTCGAACATCTCGTTCTGAATGTCATTCGGCGTCATTCGATCCACTCCAGTGAGCATAGAACTCGGATTCTTTCAGATGATCGGCGATCTTCTTGATCGCCCAGTGATAGTTGGCCTTCAGAGCCCCCTGACTTGTTCCCGTCATGGCACTGATCTGTTCGTAGGAAAGCTCATCATAGAACCGCAGGCAGAAGGTCTCACGCTGCTTCGGGGGAAGCTTGTCGAGAACAGACTGCATATAGGTATCAAAATCACGCTCTTCGGCATGCTGGCTGGGAAGGGGCGCAGAAGAGGCCACATCGACCTCGCCCTCGTTGCTTCCGATGCCGAAGAAACTCTTGATGCGGCGTCGGCGGAACTCCGATCGGCACTGGTTGATCGTAATGCGATAGAGCCACGTCTGCAATGAGCTCTGCTGCTGAAAACCATCTACGAATCGTGCGGCCCGAAGCAGGACGTCTTGCGTAATGTCCTGCGCGTCTTCGACGTGATTCATCTGGCGCAGCGCTACCGAGTAGACGAACCTCTGGTACCGACGCACCAACGCCGTGATTGCCCGATCACGCTCGCCGATGCGGAGCGCTTCGAGAATGTCGGCATCGACTGCGTTGGATTCGGCCATTGGATAGGATACGGAGTTGGACATGTACTCCAGTCAGGTAGTCATCAAACAGGAGACTCAGACTTGCCACTGGTGGTAAACGTTTAATCGACCACGGCCAGCGCATCCTGTCAGCGCAACCTGTCAGCCCCCTACACCGAGCTGCGGATCCAGCGTCCATCTCGGAAGACGGCATAGGCAATGGCGCAGAAGATCGAGTATCCTGCCGCCACACCGATCCAGATGCCTGTTGGACCCATCCCCGCCGTGTGCGACAATAGGTAGCAGAGCGGAAGTTGAATCCCGATCAGCGAGCCTGCCGTGATGACCATCGCAAGAATGGATGCTCCAGCTCCGGAGATCACGCGCACGGCCACGACGCCGACGGCGAAAAAGACGTACCCGAAGACCGTGATGTGAAGGTACTCGGTAGCGGCTGTGATGGTGACTTCCGATCGGGTGTAGGCGGCAATGAATCCCTGACCGAAGAGCCACACAACGACCGCCAGCGAGGTCATGAGCACCGTCAGCTGCAGGGCGGCGCTGCGAAAGAACGCTCCAACCCTTTCCGGCTTGCCAGCTCCAAGGTTCTGTCCTGCCGCTGTCTGCACGGCGATTCCCACGGCAAACACGGTCATGAACACCATCATGTCCACGTTCAGGCCAAGCGTATAGGCCGCCGTCGCGCTGGTGCCGAAGGCTCCGACCATCATGAAGATGAAAGCTCGGTTGACGCTCACGGCGAGCATCTGAAGCGATGCCGGCAGACCCTGCTTGACCACTCGCAGTAGAAGGTCAGCATCAAGGCGAAACTGCGAAAAGTCGAATCTGAGGTTCGTCTTTCCCCGTGCAATGGCTACCAGCGAGATCACCGTTCCGCTGATCTGCGAAATGGCCGTTGCAAGTCCAGCACCCTGCATGCCCATTTCCGGAAACGGACCGATCCCGAAGATCAGGAACGGGGCGATGGCCGCATTCAGCAGCACCGTAGAGACGAGCACTGTCGTGGGAAACATCGCATTGCCGGAAGAGCGGGATAGCGAGAAGATGTGGAAGTTCAGGAGGTTGAAGGTGAACCCCAGCAGCAGCGTCTGCAGGTACTGACGTCCAAACTCGGCAACATCTGGGGGCATGCGCATGAGCTCGGGAATGACGGGCATAAAGACATAGAACAGCACATTTGCCGTGCCAGCCATGATGGCCATGCCGAC
>DNLG01000161.1:5733-8380 GCA_003488525.1 Bacteroidota bacterium
CGGCGCGCAACGATGATCCCCGCACCGACGGCGATGCCGCTTACCAGCGTGAAGAGAAAGAACACGATCTGATCGGTCGATCCGATGGCCGCAATGGCCGCGTCGCCGAGCCGGGAGACATAGTAGCGGTCTACCAGCGAATAGATCATGTTGATGATAAAGCTCAGCGCGATTGGTATCGAAAACAGTCGCAAGGAGCGTCCGACGGGATCATTGATCAGATCAACGCGGCGCTGGGCAAAAGCAGAAGACACGGGGCTCCCTGAGCTTGACCTTGAGTGCCGCAGCCAGGCAAAAGGTCGATGAACATTTCGTAATGAAGTGCAAAGCTACGACGCGGTAACTTGCCGCCTGTTAGCGATGACAACGGACCTCCTTCTTGCCTCCTCGGCATGTGTGTACATCACACGACTGCTGTTCTTTTTCCGCGGTCAGTGGCGAAGCGGTCGTGCCTATCCGCTCGAAGCTGTCGACTTGCCCAGCGTCAGCGTCATCGTTCCGGCTCGTAACGAGCAAGAGAACATTGAGTCCTGCATTACATCGTTGCTTGCCTGTGACTACCCCTCGCACCTGATCGAGATCATTGTTGTGGACGACCGCAGCACCGACGCTACGGGTCGGATCATCGATGTCATTGCCGCCAAGCATCCCACGATACGTGCCTTGCACCGCTCCGAGGCCGACGCCATCGACAATCTGCGTGGCAAGCCCGGCGCTCTGCAGTTTGGCATCGACCATTCAACGGGGCAGATCCTGCTGGTGACAGATGCTGATTGTCGTGTGCACCCGCTGTGGATTCGGACGATGGTCGCCCCCTTCGAAGACGCACAGACCGATATGGCCTGCAGCTTTACCACCGTCCGACGTGGCAACAGTTTTGCCCTGCTGCAGGACATCGAATGGCTCTATACCTCGGGCATGGCTATGGCGGCGAATGCCAACGGACAACCCCTTGGCTGCTTTGGTAACAACATTGCCGTTCGGGCCAGGGCCTTCAGCGACGTTGGAGGCTACCATGCTATCTCGTTCAGCGTCACAGAAGATCTGGCACTCATGCAGACGATGCATCGACGAGGCTCAACCATCGCCTTCATCTGCGAACCAACATGTCGCATCGAAACCGAACCATGTGTCGGCCTCGGCGAATACCTACGTCAGAAGCAGCGATGGGTGCAGGGTGGACTCGGTCTTGGGTGGCGCGGATATTCGTTCGCTGCCACGAGCGCACTCTACTGGTTCGGTCTGGTAACATCCATCGCGAGCGCTTCCCCGCTGTGGCTGACGCTGTTTCTGGCCCTGCGCATCATCGGCGACGGATCGTTGATCCTGGCCTCCGCAGTGCGGCTTCGCCGATTCTACCTGCTCTGGGCCATCGCCCCCTCACTGCTTCTGCTCCTGCTGCTCGAACTCATCCTTCCGGTTCTCGCCTTCCAGAAACGCGTCGTCTGGAAAGGACAGACGTTTGGGAAGTGACGAGTGACGAGTGACAAGTCATTCCGGAGTTCAAGTTCTCCAGCGTTCAAGCTTTGGGATCGACCTCGTAGCGAGCCACGCAACGAAGCGATTGTATCCGCTCTGTTTCATCTGTTCGATGCAGAACTTCTGCATTTTCTCGGCGGTGTTGATGTCGGGCGGGGTTAGGAACGCCCCCTTTTCATAGCACATTGAGCAGTACTTGCGGCTTCGAGTGCCATCGGCTTCGGTGCCGCCGCCATTCTTATCCTTTTTCATGGGATAGCCACAGCTCTGACAGAACTTGCTCTGCTGCATGTCAACCTCCGTTGAATTTGTGCTCATCAAACTACAACGAAGAACGCCGTCTCTCGGCGCGGCGGTGTTACACCCGCGCAAGGAACGGCGTTCATGAGGTTCGACGGAAACTTAGAAGGTACGGATAGCGCGCACCCTGAAGTTCACCAGATTCTTGGTGCTATAATTACTGGCGATGCCAAAGTTGAAGTTGTAATTCCACGCCAGGATCGCCCCGTTTTCCGTGCTGCTCCAATACCCTGCGGTCTTGGGAATCTCAGTTGCTCCCGGCACGGCAGCCAGTGCGGCATTGACCGTCTCGCGGTTTTCGTAAATGCGCTCCAGCTCTTCGATCGCTGGCAGGTACCAGTCACTGAAGCCATCATTAGAGTAGTCAAGGCAGACCTTTGCGGCACTGTTCAAATGCCCCGCCTGCGCAGTGATGGCCAGGCTGTTCTCCAGACCATTCGACCTACTTCGGGCCACGCTGCCAACTTCTTTCTCGGAAACATTGCTCCATGACCGGCCAAGGCTCTGGTCAGTGAGAGCTACGATGATTCCATGCTGGACGCCATCTTGCGTCCACATCGCGGCGATAACGCCGCCACCATACAATTCGCCGACAGCCTTAATCGGCTCAACACTCGAGGAGCATGACGTTAGACAGAATGCTCCAAAAACAAATACGGCACCATATACAACCGTAAGCAAGTTCTTTACTCGCTTCATGGCAGTACTCCCTCGTGAAAGGTTTGTTTGTAAACGTGTTGTCAATGGTGCGAATCGCAATATGACAAACTTTACCGTACGTCACAACATGTCATAGTGTGGAATCTTGATAAAAAGTTCCCCCTAAACACCCTCCCGTACTTCCGTAATTGAGTACTTCCGTAATTGA
>DNLG01000161.1:8583-12648 GCA_003488525.1 Bacteroidota bacterium
GAGTAATTGAGTACTTCCGTAATTAAGTACTTCCGTAATTAAGTACTTCCGTACTTCAACTCCTCTTCCAGACAAGCTCCACAAGCCCCATAAATGGAACTCCGATCGATGCCGATAGCGCAGACTCGCAGAGAGTGTTCTGGCTCACGCCAATGGCGTCTGCTGTGCACGTAGGGTGCGAATAGATCTCGACTCGTTCGTGTGCCAATGCGGATGTGACGACATCTGGATGCATGAGTCCATGTATCCCACCCATACCGCAGCACGCGGCCGAAGGCGGGATGATAACTGACGAAGAAAGACGCTCGGCAATGGCAACCAGCCGATCGGTTGTTCCCTGCTTTGCCGTGCCACAGCCGGCATGAACGACAAGGGGCTGATCGGTCTGCGCCACGGGAATGCGCGGCAGAACCATCTCAACGAAGCCGACCTGATCGATCACGTCTACACCCCGCTCGTGCGCCATCTGCCGCAGTGCAGATGCACAGGTAGAGGCGTCAAGAAACACTGGCACGTGGCTGCCCGCGAGCCGTTGGATGTCATCAAGAAGAACGTTGCCGGATGCCGCTGCTGCCTCTATGTAACCTTGAGATGACAAGGGCTGCCCGCAACAGCCACTCGAGTTGTCCAGCACATGCACGCGCAGACCGGCCCTGTGTGCCAGATCGATGATCATGCGCTGCATGGAATGGGGCGAGGAACTGTGCACGAAGGTTGCGCTTACGCACGTGGGCACGTACAGCAGATCGATCTCCGCAGATATCGGCGCTGTACTTCGATTAGGAGCCTTGAGCGAGCGTACCAGGCCAGCACCGGGCATGATCGAATCGGCGCGCAGACGCAGCATCAGGCGCGAGAGTGAGCGCATGTAATGCATGTTGCGCGCCAGCACGGAGGCAAGTGGCTGCGTGCCACGGCGCAACCGGCGCCGGCGCTGCTTGACCATTGCACCGGTATCGATGCCTACCGGACAGACTGAAGCACAGATGCCGTCAACAGCGCAAGAGTCGACCACGTCATACCGCGCCTGGGCTTCAAGCTCCCGGCGGGTGTCCTCGGAGTGGGAATCCATGACGAGTTCACGTTCGATCACGATGCGCTGACGTGGTGTAAGCGTCAGTCCTCGCGTCGGACAGACATGCTCACAGAACCCGCACTCAATACAACGGTCGGCAATGGCGGCCAGATCACCTCCAAGTGGCGGCACTGGCTTGATGTTCCGCACATGAGCCAATGGGTCAGCGTTGATGACGACATCAGGGTTCAGAATGCCATACGGATCAAGGATCGTCTTGATACGACACATGATCTCATAGGCCGTGCGACCCCATTCGCGCTCCACGTATGGGGCCATGTTCCGACCCGTACCGTGTTCGGCCTTAAGCGAGCCGGCATGACGGTCGACCACGATCTCGGCGATGCGTTCCATGAACGCCGCATAACGGTCGATCTCCTGTTGGGATGAGAAGTCCTGGCAGACAACGAAATGAATGTTCCCGTCCTTGGCATGACCAAAGACGATGCCATCATTGTAGGCGAACTCTGCAAATGCTTCTTGCACGTCTCTGACGAGCATCGCAAGACGTTCAGGCGGCGCAGCGATATCCTCGTTGATCATTGTGCTGCCGGCAGGACGCATAGCGCCGACTGTTGGCATCAGCCCCTTGCGGAGCTTCCAGAGCACGGCCTGCTGCTTCGGGTCACCGGTCCAGTGCACGTGGGGCCTCTCAGGAGGCTCAACATCATGGAATTCGACGAGCAGCGCCGCAGCGCCTCGACGGTCGATGCGATACTCATCCGGCGTTGTCGGCAGATAGGCAAACGAGCGCAGTGATGCATCATCCATGAGCTCAATGGCCGCTGCGCCGGATGTACGCCAGTGCTCAACCTGTGAGCATGCCTCGTCGAGAGATTCGTAGCCGATCAGAGCTGTCCACTTGCGCTTTGCATCGGCTACCGTGCGCAGCGTAACCTGCTCGATGAAGCCCAGCGTACCTTCACTGCCGATAAGCAGACGCGCCAGGATCAGCGCAGGCACATCCTCATCAAGAAAGGCGTTCAGCGAGTATCCGATCGTATTCTTGATCCGGTACTTGCGGCGGATAAGCCCCGAAAGAGTATCGTCTGCACGAATCTCATCGCGCAACTTCACAAGCGCATCATGGATCGCCGGGGCGCTCTGACGAAGCACGTCGTCACAAGAGGCATCGGACGTGTCAACGCGCGTGCCGTCGCTGAGCACGTACACCATCGTGTCCAGCGTGTGATAAGAATTCTGCGTTGTTCCGCAGCACATGCCGCTGGCGTTGTTGGCTACAATTCCGCCGACCATGGCCGCCATCAAGGATGCCGGATCGGGTCCAAGTTTGCGTCCGTATCGGTGCAGCATGGCATTTACCCTCGCACCGGTAATGCCGGGCTGCATGCGTACGCGCCGTCCATCGTCGAGGATGTCGACGTGCTGCCAGCCCCTTGAAAGGTCGACAATCACACCGCTGGTTACGGCCTGCCCCGACAGGCTTGTGCCGCCGGTACGGAAGGTACAGTGCGTGGAGTGCCGTCGGCACCAGTCGAGAATGACTTGCACGTGCTGCGACGTCGTCGGTCGCACAACAGCTGACGGGACGAGTCTGTAGAGCGACGCGTCGTGTGCATAGGCCAACCGGTCGATGAGGCGTCTCGTTACCGAGTCGCCTAAAAGGCGCTGCAGTTCGTCAAGGGGCTCCTGCATTGCCGGCACGCTACACCTGGAAGACGCCCGTTTTGAGCTCTGCGAGGCTACCCTGATGGGAGGCAACGGCAATGCCGCGAGAGATCATCATGCGCGTCTCTGTCGGGGCGATGATTCCGTCGACCCATAGTCGCGAAGCCGCGTAGACCGGTGTCGTGGTAGCATCGTAGCGCTTCTGAATGTCGCTTAGCATAGACTTTTCCTGCTCGGGAGTGAGCTTCTCGCCGCTCTTCTCCAGCTGAGCCACCTTGATGGTCAGTAGCGTCCTGGCTGCCTGCGAACCGCCCATGACGGCGATCTGGGCCGTCGGCCAGGCATAGATGAGCCGCGGATCGTAGGCCTTACCACACATGGCATAGTTGCCGGCTCCATAAGAGTTGCCAATGATGACCGTAAACTTCGGTACCACGCTGTTGGCAACTGCATTGACGAGTTTCGCACCGTCCTTGATGATCCCACCCTGCTCGGCTCGCGTGCCCACCATAAACCCCGTTACGTCCTGCAGAAAAACCAGCGGAATGCCGCGCTGATTACAGTTCAGAATGAACCGTGCTGCCTTGTCGGCCGAATCGGAATAGATCACGCCTCCTACCTGCATTTCGCCTTTGCCGGACTTGGTGATCTCGCGGTTGTTGGCAACGATGCCCACAGCCCATCCATCAATTCGGGCATATCCACAGATGATGCTCGCCCCATAGTCGGCCTTGTATTCGTCAAACTCCGATGCATCGATCAGACGGGCGATCACCTGTCGGGTGTTATATGGTTTGCTCCGATCAGCCGGCATGATGCCATAGATCTCCTCCACGTCGAAGGCAGGCTCCTGCGGCTCGACACGTGAGAACAAGGGGGCTGGCCCCTTTGTTGGCGAGAACTTGTCGACCAGTGACCGGATCGTTTCGATGGCCTCGGCGTCGGATTCAACCTTGTAATCCACCACGCCGCTAACCGAGCTGTGCATGGTTGCTCCGCCGAGTGGCTCGATGCCGGTCTTCTCTCCGATAGCCGCTTCAACAAGAGCGGGTCCGGCCAGAAAGACACTGCCGGTACCATTGACGATGATCGCCTCGTCGCACATGATCGGCAAGTAGGCACCACCGGCAACACACGGTCCCATGATGGCGGCGATCTGCGGAATGCCGAGCGCGCTCATCATGGCATTATTACGGAACTGGCGTCCGAAGTGTTCCTTATCGGGGAAGATCTCATCCTGCATTGGCAGAAAGACGCCGGCAGAGTCGACCAAGTAGATGATCGGAAGTCGGTTCTCGAGGGCGATCTCCTGAGCCCTCATATTCTTCTTGGCCGTCATCGGGAACCATGCGCCGGCCTTG
>DNLG01000161.1:12847-18032 GCA_003488525.1 Bacteroidota bacterium
ACACCCGCAGATGGACAGCCCCCTTCCTCTTCGTACATGCCATGAGCCGTCAACAGACCCACCTCAAGGAAAGAGCTGCCGGTATCGACCAGTGCATCAATGCGCTCGCGTGCCGTCATCTTGCCTTTGGCCTTGTGGCGCTCGATCGACTTTGCGCCACCGCCACGTCGAACGGCTGCACTGACGCCCTCGATCACGCGCTGCGTCTGGCGATTAGCATCGGCGTTGGACTCAAAGACCAGATCATGCGCGACGGCGGAACCGATGGTGCGTGCCATGTTTATTCTCGTGAGGAAAGATCAGAAACAACAAAGGCGCCCGGATGGACGCCTTGAGGAAATTCATGTGCAGACATCGCCTGCGTCCTGACCAGACGGCTGCGTCACTTGCCGGCAGGAGCGCTGGCTGGTGCTGGCTGCTGAGCAGGCTGCTGCGATGGCTGCGGAGCCTGACGCGTTGGTGCAGGGAGCGTCGGCTGCGGAGCATCCTTGGCTACAGACTCACGCTGAGCACCACCTGACGTGTCCAGAAACACGCTGTTGATCAGGATAGCGAATACGGCGATCACGCCCAGCAGGACCATCGTGGCTGTCTGAAGAACGTTGCGCGACTGACGCACGCCGAAAAGATTGGTCATTTGACCGCCCAGTCCGCTCATGCCTGAGATCATGTCAGCCTTACCGGGCTGGATGATGACCACAAGAACGAGGAGAAAGGCAGCGATCAGAGAGATAACGGAAAGAAGCGTATCCATGGGGCTTGCTGTGATGAATGGGACGGCAAAGATAACACGGCGGCCCGTTACGGACAACCAAGACCGACGCATTTGGGCTTGTCGAACAGAAGACTGTTCTCGGCAAACCACACCAGGAAGGTATCGTATCGGTCGGCATTCTTCCTGAAGAAAAGGTTCATCTCACGCTTATCGCCGTAGGCATACAGCCACCAGAGGTAGTCTTTGAACCGCCCCTGCTTGAGCATCCAGGAGTTCCACGTTAGAAGGTCGTTCGGATAGATCGTATCCTTACCGGAACTCGTCCAGGCTCGCATAAAACGATACCGCAAGTCGATCAGCTGCTCGATCGACAGACGCGTCAGAACAGTATCCTTGGTCAGCAGCGTTTGCGCAGCCTGAGCCATGGTGAATTCAAACGCCTCCAGAAACGACATCATGCTTCCGCCGCGATGATCGGGTACCTCACGGGCCTCGTCGGAGCAGAACCGCATCGGGTCGGTCGAATCCCCCACCCGCATCGACAGGTTCCACATGTCAAACACCAGCTTGGAGATCTCCCGCGTGCGCGGAGAATTGCGCTCAATGTTCAGGAACAGCTCACCGTAGAAGGCCGACCAGATGCGCTCACGCGTCTCGGAGAAGAACTTGGCCAGCCAGTAGTAATTGGTGGCAAAGGACGGCTCGGCCCGCGTGCCGGCAAGCCACCACTTCTGCGCTTTGTCCCGATCGTTGTTTCGATAGAAGAGCTGCCCGATCTCGAAATGCAGACGTCCCGAGTTTGGAAATGCCTTGATACCTTCTTCGTAGTACCGACGCGCCGAGGCAGTGTCTTCGAGTATGTCATAGCAGTTACCGAGAAGCTGATATCCCCTGTCGCGCAGTAGTGAATCGCGGTAGATCGGCCCGACAAGATCGATCGCTTCACGATGACGCTCGGCCATGACAAGTGCGACAGCCTTTTCATACAGAAAGGGCACGTATCCGGGGACCTCTTGAAGAGCCATGTCCCAGACCGAGATGGCCGATTGCGGGAGGTTGCCATCCATGTACCGCATGGCCTCCCGGGCAAGCGAGTCAGCCCGGGTCAGCTCACGTGTCTGCGCAAATGTCGGCCAGGGGGCGAGCACGATGGCAAGGGCCATTACAAAGCATACGCGAAGTGTTCTCATACACTGCAAATTGTGAAACTTGACGCAATCGGTTCGCTGCGCACAATAGGACGCGCCGGGCCTGCGTCTGATGCAGAGTACTCGTTACACTTGCCTTCACCTGTTTCAACTACCGCATGCACCACAACGCCTCGGTCTCAATTCAACGTCTCTTTCACTCTATGACCGGAGGTTGTTATGTGCGCACGCATGTATGGAATCATTGTCTTTGTCTGCGCTGCCGCAGTGCTCAGCGCTCAGACCGGACCTAAGGATCAGATAAACGGTAGCGGTGTTTCATGGACGCAAAAGCCGCCCGCCGCTGAGCAGAACGATAACCGACTGGTGCGGGCGCTGGGAATCGAATGTGAGGCCAGGCCCGAGGGAATTGTCATTACGGATGTGTACGTGACCATGCCGGCCTATTCGGCCGGACTGTGCATCGGTGACATTCTTCTTGCCATTGACCAGAGGCCGATCACGACGCAGCAGCAGGCCAATGACCGCACACGCAACATCAGGGCGGCACACGTGATGGTGGACCTTCAGAGGCGTGACATGCGCATCAGCAGGCGCGTGGAGGTTGCCGACGGACATCGGCAGATGCTTGGCTTTGCGAGCAACGACGACGTCGTTGCATTGAGCTTCCGCAGCCTTGATGCTTCGGTTCTGTCGGAACTGGCACAGGTGGGATTCACGCTGCAGCGCAATGCCCCAAAATGTCTCGTCGTTGACCTTCGTCGGGTAGCAGCTGCGAGCGATGCGGCAGGTTCGGTGCAGGAGATCGAACAGACGCTGCGGAAGATCATCGGCGCTGATCCTGATCTGCAGCTGATCGTTCTGCGCTCAGATGTGCTCGACGGTCCGGCCCGCGAGCTCGCCTCGGTCCTTCTGGCATCATCGGGTGCGCGTATGCACAATGCCAGCGGCGGTACGTTCATTCGCCGCGATGTCGGCCGCCCTGGCCGTTCCGATGGAGCACGTGCCGCCGCCGCACTGCCAGCGGTCAGCCCATCAGCAACGCCGGTAGCTCCCGTGCAGTGGAACATGGCGGACTTTAGGTCGCACTACCCAGCGCCGGACCCAGTTGCCATGATGCATCCAATGATGTCCGAGCATGCCGGGATGGCACCCATTGCCTGGGGTCTGAACGGCACAGCCTGGGAAGCACTAGTGATCGCCGGACCAATGATCTGAGGCCGTCTCGCTGAACATTCGGGGGCAAATCGCCAACTTCGCAGTCTATGATCAGCCCCCTGCTCCACCTCGTTGCGTTGTCCCTCTTCATAGGAATAACGCCGGTACCCTTCACGGCGAGGCCTCACGATACCGCGAGCAGGCAGCCGAGTCTGCTCTGGCGTGTGGTCTCGCCCGAAGGTGCCGTGAGTCACGTCTTCGGCACGATTCATATCGCCGATACGTTGGTGTTCCGACAGCGTGATATCGTTTTGCAAATCCTCGATTCATCAACGACATACGCCTCGGAGTTAAATCTCGATTCAGTTATGAATCAGCTCAGTCCCGGGGCACTGATGCTTGAGCGCGGAACGCTCTACGATCTGTTTGATTCCTCCAGCGTGCAGGTCATATGCCAGCGGCTGAGCGGGGTAAGCGCCATGTTCGCCTCGGTGTGCCCACGTCTCAAGCCGGGAGCCATCATGATGATCGTTGCCATGGGAGAGGTTCAGCGCACAGCCCCCACGTCGATCGACGAGTTTCTCTGGGCTCGGGCCAAGAAGCGACGACTGAAGCGGTCGGGCCTGGAGACGATGGCCGAGCAGCTCAGCATCATTGATTCCATGCCGGCTGGCTACGTCCTGGAGCAGCTCACCGACACGGCTCAGGCGTCCGAACAGTTCGATCGCATGCGCCGCCTCTACGCGCAGGAGGACCTTGACGGGATGGAGTCCTTTGCGGCCGAGCAGGGAGGCATGGATGCAGCAACCATGCAGATGGTCAACGACAGGAGAAACATTCGCATGGTCGGACGCATGGAGGGCATGCTCCGGCAAGGGGGAGCATTTATTGCCATCGGTGCGCTGCATCTAACCGGACGTGCCAGTGTGATTGACCTGCTTCGCCGCAGCGGGTACAGCGTCGAGCCCGTCACCGGTGGGCGCCGTATTTCCTGGCTTACACCAGCTCAGCGCGAGTAACGCCGGTAGGTTTCCATTGCCACGCGGTAAAGATTGCACTGTGCCGTGATGGTGTCTTCGATCGGTTGAGCATAGCCCCCTCCCAAAGCGAGCATTACCGGAATGCCTCGTCGGCGGAAGGTTTCCATGACGAGTTCGTCACGACGCTGCAGTCCCTCATAGGAGAGTGAGAGCCTGCCGAGGGCATCACTCTCGAGCGGATCGACGCCGCACTGATAAAAGACAATGTCGGGTTTGAAGTCTACGATCGGGGCAAGTTCACGCTCGACAACGGCAAGAAACTCTGCGTCCCCCGTCTGGTCGGGCAGATCTACATCCACCGTTGACGGGATCTTGCGGAAGGGGTAGTTCTTTGCGCCGTGCACCGACAGAATGTAAACGTCGCTGCGTCCGCCGAGAATATCGCTGTTGCCGTTGCCCTGATGCACGTCGAGGTCGACAATTGCCGCGCGGCCCACAGCCCCCTCGGACAGCAGCCGCAGGTACGATACGGCAATGTCGTTGAACACGCAGAAACCCTCACCGGCATCGCGCATTGCGTGATGCGTGCCCCCTGCAAGATTCCCCGAGAGTCCGTCCTGAAGCGCCGCACGGGCCGAGGCAAGGCATCCACCCACGGTGGCCAGCGAGCGTTCGACGAGGCCCTCGCTCCATGGAAAGCCGATGCGCCGCTGCTCCAGCCGGTCAAGTGTGCCCGACAGAACACCGTCAACATACCGCTCCGTGTGCGCCAGAAGCACATCCTCGCGCGTTGCAAGGGATGGTGAGAAGAGCTGCGACTCGCTGATGATGCCCTGTTCGACGAGCGCATGGCGCAGCATGCGGTACTTGCGCATGGGAAAGCGATGGCCTTCCGGCAGATCGATCGTGTAATGATCCGAGTAGAAAACGCGCATCTTGGCAGCCCCTGCAGGGGACTAATCAGATTTGAACGAGATAGGAACGCGCACCCACATTGTTGTTGGCACGCGGTTCAGAAGTCCGGGCGTAAAGCGCAGACAACGAATAGCCCTGGCTGCCGCTTCATCGAAGGCGACATTATCCGACTCAAGAATCACCAGGTCGTCGACCATTCCATTGGCACCAACCAGCGCTGCGATTAACACCGTGCCGGAGAGTCCGCGCTGACGTGCCACTGCCGGATA
>DNLG01000161.1:18246-19117 GCA_003488525.1 Bacteroidota bacterium
GTGTTGAACCGATTGATCCCTGGTCGAGGTCTGCCCCCTGCCGTATCACGCGCCTGGATCCCCTTGCGGTACCATGGTCGGATGGAGACCAGCCGCGCGTGCGGGCTTCCGAGATACTTCGAACGCGACAGGATGGCCTGACGCAGCGGCTCGACCTTGAGAGCCACGGCGAACGTATCGACCGACATCGGATTGAACGGCACCAGCCATTCGGTCAGGGAGTCAAGTACTGCTCGGTCCAGGACAGGACGCGATGCCGTGATCACATTCTGCTTTCCCTTTCGCTGGAACACCAGTGTGACCTCGCATGCGCGCATCAACGACGCTGGGAACGTGCCAGGGAACTCGGTAATGAACCGCACCAGCTTCACCTCAGGGCGAGCCGAACGGGCATAGGCCAAAAAGACCTCGTCAACTCCCTGTGCACGTGCGCCGGTGGACCAAAGAAAGCCCACCAGGAGGACGCAGATCAGCCCACGTGCGGACATGCAACGAGCGCGCCGGAGTTCTTCAGTACGGTCTGCGGGACGGCCTCTGCACACGACTGCTGTGCCATCGGGCAACGCGTGCGGAATGCGCATCCGCTGGGCTTATTGAGCGGCGTCGGAATGTCGCCCTGAAGCACAATACGCTTCTTGTTCCGACGTGTCGGATCGGGCTCCGGTACCGACGAGATCAGCGCACGCGAGTACGGATGCGTCGGTTCAAAATAAACGGCATCGGCAGATCCGATTTCGACCATGCTGCCGAGGTACATCACGGCAATGCGCTGCGAGATGTGATAGACCACCGACAGATCATGCGCGATAAAGAGATAGGACATGCCGAACTCCTTCTGCAGGTCCTCCATAAGATTGATCACCTGCGCCTG
>DNLG01000161.1:19348-20303 GCA_003488525.1 Bacteroidota bacterium
TGCCCGCCTGAGAACTCATGCGGGTAGCGTCCGGCATACTCCGGCTGAAGGCCCACGCGTTCAAGCAGCCACAGAACCTTCTCATCGACCTCTTTGGGAGACATCTCGGGGTGATGGATCTCAAGGGGCTCACCAACGATCTGCTTGACAGACATCCGCGCATTGAGGGATGAATACGGGTCCTGGAAGATCATCTGGATCTTCGATCGATAGCGCACCATGTCGCTCTTTGACAACGCAAGCAGATCTGTCTGCGAGCCATCCTTTTCGATGTAGATCACCTGACCCGATACTTCAACGCCGGGAGAGATATGCTTCAGGATATTGATGAGGGCGCGTCCAACAGTGGTCTTACCGCAACCCGACTCCCCCACCAGACCAAGGGTCTCACCACGATTGATAGTGAACGAAACGTCATCCACGGCGCGCACTTCGGCGACCTTGCGCTGAAGAATTCCGCCGTGCACCGGAAAGCGGACGCTGAGATTCCGGACATCGAGAAGGGGCTGACTCATTGTGCGCCTCCAAAAGCGGACTCGACGAGATGGCAGCGTACCACATGGTTGGGGGCAACTTCGCGCAATGGCGGCTCCTCGGTTTCACACCGGTCGATCTTGCGCTCGCAGCGCGTACAGAACTTGCAGCCGGACGGTAGGTTCATAATGCTTGGCACATTTCCAGGGATGGCCTTCAGGCGATCCTGCCCCTTACGCTCCTTCGACGGACGTGGGATCGAGGCCATCAGACCCTGCGTGTACGGGTGCATGGGGTTTGCAAAAAGCTCCTCAACCAAGGCTACTTCCTGGATCTTGCCGCCATACATCACGATCACACGCTGGCACATCTCGGCCACAACGGCAAGATCGTGCGTGATCAGCACAATGGCAGCCTCGTTACGACGCTGCTTGAGCTCCATCATGAGGTCCAGGATCTGCGCCTGAATGGTCACATCGAG
>DNLG01000161.1:20531-22413 GCA_003488525.1 Bacteroidota bacterium
CGCTGGCGCATGCCCCCTGAGAACTGATGCGGATAGTCATCGACACGCTTTTCAGGATCCGGAATGCCAACGGCTCGGAGCATTTCAATGGCGCGCTCCCTGGCCTCCTGCTCGGTGCACTTCGTGTGTGCCTGAACAACTTCGGCGATCTGCATACCGATCGGGAACACCGGATTGAGAGACGTCATCGGCTCCTGGAAGATCATGGCGATCTCCTTGCCGCGGATCGTGTACATATCCTCGTACGAGAGCGAGACAATATCGCGCCCCTTGAACAGGATCTCTCCGCCCATGATGCGTCCCGGAGGATCGGGAATAAGCTTCATGAGTGAGAGTGCAGTGACCGATTTGCCCGAGCCCGACTCACCGACGATGCCGAGGACTTCCCCGCTGTAGATATCGAAAGTCACACCGTCAACGGCCTTGGCCCACGTGCCTTCAATGTTGAAGTACGTTTTGAGGTCCTTGACTTCGACGAGTTTTTCCTGTGACACGAATGCGTTCCGAGGTTGCAGTGAAAAAGAATGCAGTTAGCGAAGTCGCGAGAAGACCTTGGGGTCGAACGCCTCGCGAATACCCTCACCGATGAACACCACCAGCGTGAGCGTGATGAACATGGCGCTGAACGGCACAACCACCAGCCAGTAGCGGGTGATGTTGGACAGACCAACGTTGATCATCTGTCCCCATGATGGCGTCGGAGGGGGCAGGCCAAACCCCAGATAATCCAATGACACCAACGCGCTGATCCCGCCGACAAGCGCAAACGGGAAGAACGTGATGATCGGCACAAGGGTGTTCGGCAGAATGTGCTTGAGGATGATCGACCGCGTGGGCACACCAATCGAAATGGCCGCAGCAACGTAGTCGCGCAGACGTTCGCGATAGAACTGCGCGCGCATCTGCGCTGCAATTCCCATCCAGGAGAACAGCACCAGAAGCAGCACGAGAAGAGCAAACGTCGGGTTGACAAATGACACGATAATGATGATCAGGAACAGAAACGGCAATGCCGTCCAGATCTCCATGAACCGCTGCATCAACAGGTCGAACTTGCCACCGAAGTATCCCATCATCGCACCGATCGGTATCCCGATCAGATATTCAAGAATGGAGATCAGGATCGCAAACGACATCGACACCTGGAATCCATAGGCCATGCGGGCCAGAACGTCACGTCCGTTATCATCGGTACCGAAGAGCCGCATCGACCCGTTGCTGTCATCGGCAAAGGGTTCGACAAAACTCTCGTTGCCGGCCACTCCGACGTCTTCGTTCGGACTGAACGGATACAGAGGCATGACGATGTAGTTCTCGCTGCCCTGCTCATCCCACTTTTGCTGCAGTTCGCGGTAGTTGGCTTCACCTTTGTTGCCAATCTCGCCGTACTGTTCACCCGGATCAAAGCTCGACGGAGCGATAGCGGATACCAGCGGCAGAGAGCCCAGAAAATCCCGTCCCGCCGGGGAGTACCAGTCACCCTCGTAGCTGATGAGCAGTGCCTTGTTGTTGACCAGCAGCGGAAGGAAGAACGAGATAATGTAGGCCGTCAGCAGGATGATCATCGAGTAATAGCCTCGACGCATGCCCTTGAACTTTCGCCAGCGGCGCTGATTGATCGTTTGTGAGCTTGAGGAAGGGGCTGCCATGATCAGGAGAATCGAATTCGTGGATCGACAAGAGCCAGCATGAAGTCGGAGATGATCGAACCAACGAGGTTGATCGTGATCGATATCACCGCAAAGGCGAAGGCAACGTTCGTGTCGCGCGTGCCAATGGCCTCGAACGACAAACGACCGATTCCATCGATGTTAAAGGCCGTTTCCACCAGGTAGCCCCCTGCCAGAAAGATCCCGATCACACCGCCAATGGAGGCCACGAG
>DNLG01000161.1:22636-23959 GCA_003488525.1 Bacteroidota bacterium
GAGTTCTTCATGAGCAGCGTAATGGAGGCAAACCCACCAAGGGTGTAGGCCACTGTGGGAAGAACGAAGTACCAGGCTCGGTCGAGGATCTGCTCGACAGCGGTAAGATTGTCGTAGTCCGATGACTGAAAGCCCCCTGTCGGGAAGAGATCGATGCCCGAGCCGCCGCCAAGAATCACCAGCAGCACGCCGCCGAGAGCCCAGCCGGGCACTGAGAAGGCGATGAAGATGATGCTCGATGAGACCACGTCGAACTTGGTGCCGTGACGCAGCGCCTTCTGCGTACCGAGGTAGAAGCACACAACATAGGTGATCACAAAACTCATCAGGCCGAACTGCATCGATACCGGCAAGCGCTCGCTGATGAGTTCAGTGACGGGCTTGCGGTAGCGGAAGGAATCTCCGAAGTCAAAGGTGAAGATGCCGGCAACCTCGCGCTGGTACAGCCAGACGCTGTTGGGCTTCTGTGAGGGGTCGACAAACCAGTCGTCAAGGGGCGTTGTGGGATTATCAAGGCCGTATACGTTGTAGGTGCCTGATGCGGCATCCTTACGGGCGACAACCTTGTAGCCGCCACCCACGTTGCGCTCCTCGCCCACCTCTGCCAGGTAGTCATTGACCGGACGCGGGAAGAGTCCAAGCCACATCAGGTAGCGCTTCCAGATCGGCTCGTTCACCTGGTAGTAGCGTTGCAGAGCTTCGAGCTGACTCGGTGGAATCGCCATGGATTCTGTACCGAGTGCCGAACCGCCGCCCTCAGCCCCCTGCCCCTTGCGCAGGGCATTCATCTGCTGGTCGTAGGGTCCGCCCGGCGCAAACTGCACGATGAAGAACACAACAAACGTGGCCCCGAGAAACGTCGGAATAGCCAGCAGCAGTCGTCGGATGATGTATTGGAGCATGCCGGGAGCTTAGTTGCCGTCCTTGAAATCGCGCCAGAAGCGGAACTCGGTGATGCCCTTGTTGCCACCGAGATCCTTCTTGGCCTTGCGGGCCTCGTCGAGTGCAGCGGCCTTATCAGGGTCGTACCACCACGTCAGGCCGGCCGTGCCGTAGACATAGCTCAGCTGCGTGTAGCGGCTGATGCCGTACTCCGGCATGCCGAAGCGGTCCCACACGGCAAGGCGGATACCCTTCGGATTCCACCAGTGACTCTTCATGGCATAGCCATAGACGATGCGGTCGATCTCCTTGATGATCTTGATCTGCTCTGCTACGTCGAACGTGGAGTCGTAGATCGGAAGAAGCTGATCAACGCGCGCATCCTTGAATCCCTGGATGTTGTTGTTGTCATTCTTATCGGCCAGCGAGCTCTTGAGCGAT
>DNLG01000161.1:24286-27518 GCA_003488525.1 Bacteroidota bacterium
CCGTTCTTTACCAGCCAGCCATCCTTGTTACGTGTTGTCCAGCCGGCCTCGGCCAGCAGCTTGGCAGCCGCGCCCGGATCGTAGTTGATCTTCGGGTTGTCCGTGCTGGCATACGGCGTGTTCGGATAGTCCGTATCAAAGGTCTCGTATTCGTTGTACAGCAGCTTCTCAACAATGGTCTCCCGCGGATAGAGCATCATGAAGGCCTTACGCACACGGATGTCATCGAAGGGGGCTTTCCGCATGTTGAAGGTGATGCCGTTGGTGCCCATCGGACCGTTGTTGTAGAAGCGATAGCGACGGATGTAGCCGTTCTTGATGGCTTCGTAGTCGGTATCCTTGATCCACTTTTCGGTGGTGGCCATGCTGAAACGGAACAGGTCGATCTCACCGGCCTTGAACTTCTCATAGAGGAGCGTGGCGTTATCCTTCACAACGAGGTAATTGACGTAATCGAAGTTGGCCGTGTACTTCGATGTTGGATAGTCCTTGGCCCAATAGTCCGGCCGACGTGTGAGCTTCCAGCCGCTTCCGGCCTTGATATCCTTTTCGGCCAGGTAATATGGACCAGTGCCGACCGGCATGTTGAAGTTGTACTTCTCGAGGAATTCCTTCCCGGTAAGCGCGCCGATCTCATGGCTCGGATAGATGAACATGCCGCTTCCGAAGTAGAGCAGGTTGCGGAAGTTCACGGTCTTGGCTGTGACCTGCACGATATACTTACTCAGGGCCACAGGCGGCTCGAACTTCTCGAAGACAAGGTTGAGCGCTGGTTCGAGCAAGCCGGGATCAACCATGAGCTTCCACGAGGCCACAACATCTTCTGCTACAACGGGCTTGCCGTCAGACCAGCGGGCATTGGGATCGATGCGGAATGTGAAGGTCTTCTTATCCGGGCTGACCTTCCAGTGCGAGGCAAGGGCCGGCATGTAATCGCGCGTGATCGGGTGTGTGCCTAAGAGTGTTTCGTAGACATAGCCCTTGATCTCGGTGTTGACCACGAGTGACGAACCCTGTCCCTCCGGACGGAACGTCGTCGGGAAGGTCATTTCGCCGATCGTGATCTGTCCGCCCTTGACCGCCCGCTCATCGCCGAAATACTTCATTTCCTCGGGCTTGATCACATACGTCGAGAAGCCGAGCTTTTCGGCAACCTTTTCGAATCCTTCACCACCCAGCGTGTCGGCCACTGACTTATCAG
The DNA here is from genome assembly GCA_003488525.1 of Bacteroidota bacterium. Lineage (GTDB taxonomy): Bacteria > Bacteroidota > Ignavibacteria > Kapaibacteriales > Kapaibacteriaceae > UBA10438. Next base: position 25,488 of record DNLG01000161.1, read on the forward strand.
CGCCGGCCGGAGTGTCGTACTTCTTCCAGACATTCTTGATGTCGGATGTGGCAGCCTGTTTGGACTTTCTGCCGCACCCTGTGGTCATCGTCAGTATCGACATCGCCAGAACGCCGGCGATGGCAAGGGTCCAGAGGGAACGATTCGGCGAAACCATAAATCTCCTGGGTGTGAATCACGTTGAAAGGGGCAAAAACGCCGTGGCAAATATACACGCTGCCCTTTGGCGCCGCCAAGACTTGCCGTGGAGGGGAGAATCAGCGAATTTGCGGTCATGGCAATCTTCTATCCTGGCGAGATGTCCCACAAGGACCGGCATCAGCTGGTCCTGAGCGGCGTATCGCCCCGCCCCATTGCATTTATCGGCACCCAGGACGCTGACGGCGTCTGTAATCTGAGTCCGTATTCGTTCTTCAACGCCTTCGCGTCCAACCCGCCGATCGTGGCCATTGGCCCGGCCATCGCGGCGCGCACGGGCAAGGTCAAGGACACGTGGCGCAACATCATGGACACGGGCGAGTGCACCATCAGCACCGTCCCCTACTCGATCGTCCACCGCATGAACATCACCGCCGGAGACTACCCTCCGGAGGTTGATGAGTTCGTGATGGCCGGTCTGAGCAAGCGTGCAAGCACGATCGTTGCCCCTCCGAGCGTGGCCGAATCTCCTTATGCCATGGAGTGCAAGCTCATGCAGAACATCGAGCTGCGGCGTGACATCGGCGGCAATGGCAACATCATGCTTCTGGAGGTGGTAGCCTTCCACGTGGCCGACAGTGCAATGTCAGGGGGCAAGATAGACCCCCGCCGGCTGGACCATGTGGCCCGCATGGGCGGAAACTATTACGCACGCACAACCGACCTCTTCGAAGCCGCACAGCCCTTGCATGCCTGCATCGGCATCAACGAGCTTCCGGAACACGTCCGCACAAGCCCCGTGCTCACCGGCAACGACCTTGCCCGTCTGGCCTATGTGGACGTGCTACCGATGCTCGACGGATCATATCCACAGTTTGACACGTCTTACCGTGCCGACTCCTTCGAGATCGAACTTGCTGCCGGCAACCCCGACGGCGCTCTCTTCGTGCTTCTGAATTCTCCGCAACGTCATGATCGCATCCTGCTGCACCGCGTGGCTCAGATGCTCATTGCTCAGGGCCGCATCGCCGATGCCTGGCAGACGGTGCTGATGGAGGGGTGACATGCACCTAATCTCTTCCGACTATCTACCGGCCTACATTGCCGACCAGTCTATTGACTGGTCACAGGTCGAACGCGGTGTGTCGGGTCATACTGTTGCGACGTCCGAGGACTTTACCTACTACCTCACGGCTTCGTCACTCTACTCGTCCAAGATCGAGGGCAATACACTCGATGCCGACAGCTTCTTTCGATTTCGTGGAATTGAGAGCAGCCCGAAGAAGAAGGAAGTGCAGGAGATCGAAGACCTGCTTGCCGCCTACCAGTTTGCGTCAGACCACGAACTCACTCTGTCCAATCTTATGCAGAGTCATGCTCTGCTTGCCAGCACCCTGCTCCCACAAAACCTCTGCGGCCGCGTACGCCGTGACCAGGTTGGCGTCAGGGATTCTCAAACGATGAAGCCGGTCTACCTCGCCGTCGAACCCGAATACGTTGAACAGGAACTGAGCCGACTATTCGACGACATCAACAGCTTGCTTTCCAGACAGCTGACCATCCAGGAGGCATTCTATTACGCCTCGATGTTGCACCTGTGGCTGGCGATGATCCATCCCTTTCTCGACGGCAATGGACGTTGTGCACGACTCGTCGAAAAGTGGTTCCTGGCCCGCAGTCTCGGCCCGTCCGCATGGGCCCTACAGTCAGAGCGCTATTACTGGGACCACCGGCCCGAGTACTATGACAACATCGCCCTCGGCTTCAACTACTATGCACTGCACTGGGAACGTTGCCTGCCGTTTCTTAGGATGCTGCCGAAGTCGGTGGTTTGAGGTTTCAGGTTTTGGATTTCAGGTTTTGGGTTTTGGGTTTCAGGTTTCGGGTTTCAGG
>DNLG01000161.1:27693-29072 GCA_003488525.1 Bacteroidota bacterium
ATGTGGTCGCCCATAACCACATGTGGTCGCCCATGCATGATTATCAATCTGAAAACCTGACAAACGTTCCATCCGAACGGAGAGGCGTAGCGTGCTACTTTACCATCGCACAAAGTACCGGAATGAATTATAATCTGGATTACCACCAAATGATGCGTGAATCCAGTCGCTCCAGGTCATAATCTCAAGGAAAAAGTACCTAATCTGGCCGAACACCGGTCTTTCCCGAAAGCGATCACCGATAGGAGTGTGCTCGAATGCTCCCGATAATCGAACGTCCTTCCGAAGTTTGGACTTAGCAATGATGTCGCGGAGGTATTGCTGAACATGACGTTGCATCATTGCCACCGCTGTATCCCCACAGGACTTTCGACTCGTGACGACTGGGAGGACACGCGCCCATCGGACCGTGTTGGTTGAATCAAATGAAATTTCTATCACAAAGAAGCATGGACGGAAGGAATCGAACTCTTTGTCAACGAGAGCGAACAAAACAGAGTCTGGAATCGACAACTCGACGCAGGGTGTAAAGATCTCACAAAATGAGATCTGAGGCCGCAAAGCCAGTGTCGCCCTGATGCTGTCGCCCGCCAGCTCAAGATTTTCACTTTCACCTACAACACATTGACGCATCGGAGAAGCAATACCGTAATAAGCCGACATCCAGCATAGTCCAAGGATGATTAGCGAGGTTTGCAAAGACTTCATTTGGCGGCTACTCGATTTAAGGTTCATAGTCATTCTTTTGTTGGACGAGGCTCTGATGTAAGCCCTTTGGATGGATCGACTGGAGTAGATTCTATACTCCGCTCCTTAACCGCCTTTTTCAGATGCTCTTCGATCATTTCTGCCGATACTCCCGGGATAATGAGCGCACCCGACCGTATTGCATCCAGCAAGTATGAATACAGCTGGATATGCTCCTGCTTCGTCCCTTCTTTCCCAGGCAATCCTTTGCAGACATGATGAAACTCATCCAACACTGCAAGTAGCGCCTGCCCCTCAGGTTGATTTTCCAATACCGCCTCGGTTCCTAGCACGACATCAGCCCAACCATTACGCGCCATCTTATCATTTTGAATGGTAGTTGCGACGCCGCGAGAGAGCTGCCACATGTTCTCAATTGTTGTCTCGTAACCAAAAAACGACTGAGACACAGATTGAGCCTCTACATCCCTTGGCATACTGTAGAGATGAATCCGCGATTCCTTGCCTTGTGCGTACTCTACGATCTGAGGAATGTAGGCATCACCAAGATTCTTAAGCACCTCAATAAACAGCTTGACCGATGCAGTTTGTTCAGGTGTCAGGTTGATCGGAATAATCTCCTTCCCATTATCATCCAGCGCCATCACCGGATTATTCCCCGCATACTGATA
>DNLG01000001.1:0-2839 GCA_003488525.1 Bacteroidota bacterium
GGATGCGGCCAGACGCGAGTACATCGACGTTGGTGCGGGTAAGCCAAACGATACGTATGCGATCAAAGTCGTCTGCACATCCGGTGCCGAGTCCCAGCTGAGCCCAATGGCAACAGCTCGATAGTGCCCGGTCACTCGACATCTGAGAACGTAAGCACAACCACATACCCCGATCCGAGCACAGGGTGTTTCGGGCAGGGGGCTCCCCCGATACCTACGCCGCGGTATGTGGGGTCGAAGAGATTTCGCCGATGACCGCGTCCGGGCACATCCGGGTCGAAGAGAAGGCGCAGCACAACGGTAGAAGAAGCAGGGCTCAAGTGATCGACGCATTCGCCAAATGACCGTATCCCCGAACACTGTGCCTGCAGGCGTTGAGTAAGTGTCTGCCCGTTTGAACTCCGATGAGCATTACCATTCGGATTGGCGGCAACATCATTTGCATGGTCGGCTGCAACACGATCGAGACATTGAAGTCGACGCACAGGCGCAGCAGGTTGCACAGTGTCGAGATATCGACGAAGCTCAAGCAGAAGCGACAACCCCTCGCTTCCGAGTAAATGCTGGAGCATGCGTGGAGCACGTCCCTCTTCCCAGAGCACGACGATTGAATCGACGAATGTTCGCCACGTCTGAGGACGGGCGCGCAGGTCGTTGAGATGAAGAAGGAGATCATCCTTGTCGACCGATGCCCCAGTCTCAAACCGAGACGTGTCGAGCCAGGCATTAACATTGATCGAAATCCCCTCGGTTGCGAGAGTGTCTCCGCCAAGAAGAAGAATCGAAGTGGCAATGATCGAAAGCATCAAGCGTCTCCATAAATGGGAAACGATTGACGCTATTTGTTTCGGGTCAGTGCCTGATATCGGGAGGGGGCGCACCGATGCCGTATCATCGTCGAAGGCAGTACGTAGTTGTATAAAAAAAGCGTCCCCGAAGGGACGCTTTTGATTGTGCGTGTATCTCTTGGATCTCTACACGGGGTCACTTGACCACACTAAAGAGGTAGTTCAATCCAAGCGAAAGACCTGCGCTCTGCGGATTGCTGGAGTTGAGCACATAATTCACCTTGTCTGTAAAGTGGCCTCCCAGCATATAGGATCCACGAATTGTCAGATTCAGATCGCCGCCGCTGCTGCGGACCAGCGGGATCATTGCTCCGATCCGTGCTTCAAGAACGGGAGATGCCTGAGTGCCCACGATAGCCAGCTCGTTATTGCCGTCAATAGATTTCGTGGTCAGACCATTTGGCAGCAAGATCCCCACGCCTAGTGTTAGACCGCCGAGATAGAACGCCGGAGCAATGTTGATGTAACTATGACGCGATACAAAGGTGTTGGCATCGGTCGCGAAGTCTTCGTTTTCGGGACGCATGACATATGCATATCCTGTCATCTCTACATCGAGCAGGAATCCGATGCCCATGTCCTTGTCAAACATAACACGCGTGGTAAGACCGAGGTCAGGCATCGAATTGAAGGCAAATCCCGTCTTGAGTCCTGTTCCGGGGGCTACCGTGTTCACCGTACCCTTCACGCCGACGGCCGGGCCGACGTTGACGTCAATTGAAAATGCGGTCGCAGTTACGCAAAGAAGCGCAGCTGTTGCGAGTAAGATCGTTCTCATAGTCAATGAACCTTTCGATAAACCGTGGTAGAAAAGCCGTGACAACTGCAAAGTAGCCGTATTGACGGTAATCCACCAATACATACAACAACAGGAACTGATTTAAGATCGAAAGGCGTTCTTCGCCCCATGAGATCACAAGAACTGATTGAAGCAACAGACGACCTGCGAGCCAGACTTGCAGGTCATAGATTATACACCATGCTAACGTCGGTCGAAGCTATAGCCGTGTTTATGGAGTACCATGTGTACGCAGTATGGGACTTCATGACGCTACTGAAGGCTCTTCAGCGGGGGCTGACGTGTGTGGACATACCATGGACGCCCCGCGGCAATGCCGACACGCGGTATCTGATCAATGAGATTGTAGTGGGCGAGGAGAGCGACGTCAACCGCCACGGTGTGCGCATGAGTCACTTTGAGATGTACCGTCAGGCAATGCTTGGTCTCGGCGCTTCTACCAGTTCGATCGACACGTTCCTGGCCGGTATTCAGGAAGGTCGAACCGTTTCCGACGCTCTGCATGCTGCGCAAGCGCCGGAGGCCTCGCAGCGCTTTGTTGCGGCCACCATGGACGTTGTCACCAACGGAAGTCTGCACGAGATCGCATCGGTGTTCACGTTCGGGCGTGAAGACGTGATTCCAACAATGTTCCTTGGAATGCTGGATCACATCCCCACCGATGATGCTACGGTGTTTGATGACCTGCGTTACTATCTGCAGCGCCACATTGATGTTGATGGCGATCACCACGGACCGCTCGCACTTTCGATGGTCGAGCAGCTGGTCGGCAACGACGACGAAAAGTATGTCCAGGCACTGGCTGCAGCTCGCACGGCGTTACTGAATCGCATTGCCCTGTGGGATGCGGTATCAGAGATATTGTAGGGTCGCAGCATGCTGCGACCATCCCTGCCTATCGTCATTCCTGCGAAAGCGGAAATCCATCTTCAATTCGCCGGGATAACATCACCAGATGATCAGCGGCGAACCAATACGCGATGTTCCCTGGGTCACAACCACGCGATATGTTCCCGCTGGGAGAGATGACACATCCATTGTTGACGTGCCGGAGTGCTGGACCTCATTGCCGAGAACATCGTACAGGACAGCGGACTCTCCGAGATACGAGACGATCGTTGTAGCCGGATTCGGCCAGACCTGTGCTGTCTGTGATGACTGGTCTGCAACACTGGTGTTGCACGGCAGTGCA
>DNLG01000001.1:3102-4249 GCA_003488525.1 Bacteroidota bacterium
CGCTGATCGTTCTTTCCCATGCCCGCATACATATCCTTCGGCGCGGCGGGAACTAGATCGGTCTGGTACACCAACGGGATACCCGGTTGCATGAAGCTACCCTTGCCGTTGAGCCAGAACAGATACCCATACGACTTATTGAGTTGTTGCGACGTGTTGATCATTGCATTGAAGTACTCGCGGTCCTTGATGATGGTGTCGCCATTCCAGATGCCCCCTGCAAGAAGCATGAGACCGAAGCGAGCCATAGCCAGGGGGCGAGAAAACAGGATGCCGTTGAACCAGAGTCCACCCATGCCGAGCTTCTGCGACAACTGCTGGTTGTAGTACTGCTGAAACGTTCGGCCTGAGGCTTTCTCGATCATGTCCTGCAGCAACAGGTAGCAGGCATTATGGTAGTCCCAGATCGTTCCGGGTGCGGCACGATATCGAAGGCATTCCGGCGTTTTGCAATTGTCGTTACCGCGGTCGAATCCAATACCCGTGGTCATCGTCAGGTGGTGCCGGACAGTGATCGCATCTTCCTGTTGAGGTGTACAGGATGACCAGCCCCTTCCGAGATACGTCGCGCTGGACTTGGTGATGTCCATCTGCCTGTCCTGCTGTGCGATGCCGACCAGCGCTGCCGTTACCGTCTTGCCGGCCGATGCCCAGTACCAGGTGCTATCCTTGGTGAAGGTTCCGTAGTACTTTTCGAAGGCGATCCTGCCGTCCTTGAGGATGATGAGTGCCTTCGTGTCGGTTTGTCTGCCGAACTCCACGAGTGAATCCACCTTGTCCTGACACCAGCCCATGTCCGTGCGAGATAGCCGTTCCCATGCATCGTTTGATGCCGGAGGAAAGTAAAGGGGCTGTGCAGTTACGCTGATAACCGACAGGGCAAGGAGACACAGACGATAGAGCATGACAGCTTTCGGGATTCTGATACTTGGTAGGACGCGTCTGACATCTTCCGTAGGCGATAGGTTTAAGATGCATCGCTAGCCAGAGCGAAAGAAACGCCTATCAAACTGTCATGGTCTCGGCGCAATACGGGGTGATGACCAGTGACCGGTAGGGTCGCAGCATGCTGCTACCCCACATCGTAATTCCGTAATTCCGTCCTTCCGTAATTCTGTAATTCTGTACTTCCGTACTTCCGTCCTTC
>DNLG01000001.1:4406-5180 GCA_003488525.1 Bacteroidota bacterium
CTTCTCCCTTACGGCATCCGATGTCTCGGATTTGTCAGGAACTGATCATCGGTAAGGGTTTTGAGAAACGCTACCAAGTCTGCCTTGTCCCGTTCATCAAGGCGCAGTCCCGGCGCGAGATTGAATTGCATGAGCGGGTCGACCGTTGCGGAGCGTCGCACACCGGAGTTGTAGAACTCGACGACTTCCTCGAGCGTCGAGAACCGTCCATCATGCATGTAGGGGGCTGTGCGTGCGATGTTGCGCAGGGTAGGGACCTTGAACTTGGCGCGGTCTGATGCTGACTTGGTAACAAGTTCACGTCCGAGGTCGACAAAGGACGCATCGTCATCAAGGCCGTTGTTCATGAAGCGGTCGTTCGTGAAGAACGGTGGAGCATGACAGTGAAAGCACTCCGCCCCCTTGCGCTTGTAGGTTGGATCGAACTCCCGAAGAAAGAGCTGGCGTCCGCGTTCTTCGGATTCCGACAGCAGCGTAAAGCCCGCAACAGCCCTGTCGTATTTGCTCTGGGCGGAGATCAGTGAGAACATGAACTGCTCCAGCGCGATACCGATACGTTCAGGAGTTACACTGTCGTTGCCAAAGGCCTTAATGAACTGGTCTCGATACAGGCGTGATGCCGAAAGTTTACGCACAACGTTTTCGAGCGTTTCGTCCATTTCAAGCGTGTCGATGATCGGATGCAGTGCCTGCTCACGGAGCGTTGGAGAGCGGCCGTCCCAGAAGAATCCACGTCTGCTCCAGGCGAGGTTCACCAGGGCCATTGATTGGCGC
>DNLG01000001.1:5413-9223 GCA_003488525.1 Bacteroidota bacterium
GTGCGCGACAGGAGGCCGTCGTGAAAGAGCGTTCGCCCAAGACTCACGCGCTGCTGCGTCAGCGGATAATCTGTTGGCAGGATCGGATCCGGCAAGTTGTCTGTTCTCAGCGGAAACGGCGTTTCGTCGAACGTGACCGGAACTTCAGGATCGGTACAGCCGATGCCGAAGGCCACGATACACGCGAAGAAGATGGTAAGGGGCTTCATGGTCGAAACCGAGGATTGGTGGTGAATCTATCGTCGGTGAGTGCCCGCAAAAATGCTTCCAGGTCTGCACAGTCCAAAGCAGAAAGGCCCAAAGCTCGGAGCATGGTATCCTTGTTTGGATGAGGGTAACCACCGCGGTTGTAGCGCTCGATCACCTGGCGAAGCGTCGATACCGAGCCGTTATGCAGGTAGGGAGCAGTGAGGGCCACATTTCGCAGCGACGGAACACGGAACGTTGCCACATCGCCCGGATCGTTGGTCAGACGTGCCCGCCCACGATCAGAATACGTTTCGAGCAGGCCGTTGCAGGCAAAGCGGTCATTCGTGTAGAAGATGCCCGCATGGCAGCTGGAGCAGCCGGCCGTGGAGAAGATGGTCTTGCCGCGTTGCTCGGAAGCCGACAGGTCTTCGGTGTCCACACGTGAGCGCCCGCTAACGAGGGTACGCTCGAACGACGCAATGGCCCGTGTGATCACCCAGATGTCCAGCGGACGGTTGTATGCCGAACGGCTCATCGACTGCAGCAGAGAGTCCTGCCTGAGCCGCTCAACAAGCAACGGTGCTTCAAGATCGAACTCGACGTGTTCCTGGATCGGCACCAGGATCTGCATTTCGAGTGTAGGTACGCCCCCTTCGCGCATCAGATAGGGCAGGTATCCCACATTTGCCAGAGAGGGGGCGTTGCGTGTGCCACGGCGAGAAGCCGTTCCCTGCGACGTTGCAAGTGCGTCGGTGAAGGCCCTTGCAGGGTCGTGGCAGGTGGCGCAGGACACGTCGCGGTTGGCCGACATGCGGACGTCGAAGAAGAGCCGTTTGCCGAGTTCGACGCGCTCCGGCGTCGGGAAGTTGTCAGCTGGATATTGTTGCTCGGGAAATCCCGGTGGACGGTCGATCAGCTGCTCAGGGTCGGCCACCACTGGTGCGGTGTCGGTGCATCCTGCAATGAACACCAGCGCTGCGGCAATCAGACACAGCACACCGGTGCTATGGGGCTTAGCGGACGATGACCAGCGGAGCATACCGGAGCTCTCCGTCAGCGCGGCGCATGGCCACATGGTAGGTGCCCGTGGCGAGGGTACTGACCGACAGCAGACCGCCGTCGAGCGTGCCGGCACTGTGCAGCACCTCTCGGCCCGAGGCATCTACAACGTGAGCAGCAGCGATGCCTTCGGGCAGCTGGATAACGTCTGACGCTGGATTTGGCCACAGAGTGGAGGCGCTGGATTCATCGGCATTCACTGAGGCCGTTACGCCCGGTGAATAGACCTTGGAGCCGATATTCTGCATAAGTGTGACGGCCTCGTCCGTGCTGCCGTGCATGACAAGACCCATCGACACATCAAGACCCGCCAGCAACTTTCCGTAATCGGCCCGCAGGGGAATGTCTGCCCCGAATGCTGTGCTCGTAGAGGACGCCTTGACGGCCACGCGTGTGTAGAGGGAATTGTCGAGCGTATGAATCTGGAATCCAGCCGTGAGCTTATCGGCAGATGTACCGGCATGACCCTCATACGTCACGAAGCGGTAGCCGGCTGCCCAGCCCCAGTGCATGGACGGAACCTTCAGTGCCAGAGGATGCCAGTCCGGGTAGGTAGCCGGGTCGAGATGGTTCCTTGCCTTGTCAACACCAATGTAGAAGCTGATCGAATCCACCGAGCCGATGTCGAGATTCCCCAGCGGGTAGCGCTGGAGTTCTTTCGCATCCACCAGCAGATACAGGTCAGGCAGATGGGTGCTCTTCGTTCCGTCGTGGTGGATGGTGATCTTCGAGATGTAGTACCGCAGCACATCCGGTCGGTAGAACGACCCCGGACGCTCGCCTGGATAGATGGATCCGAGGCGGAACGGGGCGTCGGCAACCGTCTGTTCGAGCACCAGCGCAACTTCTCCCGCGATGGCGGGCGAGGAGAGCAATGCCAGTAGGAGGCAGAATCGTGTCAGCATCGAAGTAACCCTGGACGTGATGAGCTTTGGAATGTGGAAAACCCGAACCAAACTACGTAAGGTTCCGTTTAGGGTAGCTCACAATCCGTATTTTCCACGTACATCTGCTCCACTTACGGAACCAGGAGTCTTCAATGACGCAATTGCTACGCCTGCTGCTCATTTTTTCGGTCATTTCAACGGTCGCAACGTCGCAGGACATTAACGACGTGATCGGTCAGCGTCGGGCAAGAACAGACCTTTCTGACCTGTTCCGCAGTGTCGACCGCCCGGAAACATTCAAGGTGTCCCACCCGGCGTCGTTCGTGACGTTAAACATGGACGTGTTTCAGCGCGCACGGCAGATGCCGGATAATGTTCCCTTTACACTCCGTCTAACTATTCCCGGAAAGGGGCTTGTTGAGGCCGTCGTCGCGCGCTACCGTGTGATCGACGAGTCGACACAGCTCACGGCCATGACGGCCGACGGTCCGATGCGCATCCCTCCGCCGCAGAGTGTGCTGGTGCGCGGCATGATCCCGTCAATGAAGGGCTCGTATGTTGTTGCAGCGATCTACCCTGAATGGTCGACGGCAATGATCACGACCGGACCCGCCGATGGTGATCGCACGTTCATCATGAGCCCCCTCAAAGATCCGGTAGCAGCGCCAACAATGATCATTTATGATCAGGCAGCCATACCGGCCACGAATGATTTCGTGTGCCACACGAAGGACGATGAGCGCCTGCCAAAGCGGGTGCGAACAGATAAATCAGGGGAGCGCACGCAGGTTCGCTATCGGCAGATCAAGATCGCCCTCGAATGTGATGAGCCGTACTACATCGACCACGGGAGGAATCTCAATAAGGCAACGCAGTATGCCGAGTCGGTTGTGGCGGCATCAAGCGCTGTCTATGAACGCGATGCCACAGCCCGTCACATCATCACGCAGTTAGTGGTGTGGACCACGGCCGATCCTTATCCCGGTACCACGACCTCGTCGCTCCTGTCGCAGTTCTCCGCTCGATGGGTGCAGAACTTCGCGAACGTGGATCGGGCATTGGCGCATCTGCTGTCGGGCATCAACAGTATTGGAGGTGTGGCGTATCTCGACGTGCTCTGTGACAAGACCTATGGTTATGCCGTGAGCGGTCTGAACAATAACATCACCTATCCGGCTGCAGGGTACGTGTGGGATACCGATGTTTTCTCGCATGAGACCGGACATAACATCGGCTCGCCACACACATTCAACTGCTGGTGGAATCCGCCACTTGACTCCTGCGTGAACGCCGAGGGTGGCAACTGCTACACAGGCACGAAGGCCGTCAAGGGAACGATCATGTCGTACTGCCACCTCACGGCACAGGGCACGAATTTGAACTTCCACCCACGTGTGCAGTCTCTGCTCAAGGCTCAGCTTCTGAACGACCAATGTACGCCCCTTACCTATGAGCTGAAGGTTACCATGCCGGATACCATCCGTGCATGTAAAAACGGCACCAAGAGCGTAACCGCCATGGCCGAAGCGGGCGCAGAACCCTACTCCTACAGGTGGCGCAGCGCATTCTTTGACACCACAACAACCTCCAATACCTACACAATCCGTCAGCCGGGCAATTACACCTTCTATCTTGACGTTACCGATGCGGTTGGCAACTCGGCAACGGACACCTG
>DNLG01000117.1:0-2547 GCA_003488525.1 Bacteroidota bacterium
ATAGCCTTGGCGGGTTTTGTTGCTACAAATGTACAGTCGGATTAAACGCGATGCAATAGCCGCGGTAGCCTACGTGCTGGTTCAAAAACCAATTGAGTCGATCGTTCGCATTGATGCAGAGTTGCGCAGTTGAGAACGCGTGCCACATTCCAACTCCGGTAGGCGGATAGAAAAGGCTCGTCAACAGATCAGACGATACCCAATCAGGCTGCGTAAATTTGAAAATGATCAAACTCACCCTCCCCAATGGCGACGTGCGCCAGTACCCTGTCGGAACGACGGGGATGGACGTCGCCAAATCGATCTCTGATGGCCTGGCCCGCGTGGCTGTGGGCATCATCGTTGACGAAAGACCATACGATCTGTCGCGTGCGATCGACCAGGATGCGAAGATCCGCATTGTCACATTCGACAACGACGAGGGCAAGGAGATCTTCTGGCACTCCACGGCCCACCTCATGGCCGAAGCGCTCGAAGCGCTGTATCCGGGCGTGAAGTTCGGTATCGGACCACCGATCGAGGCCGGATTCTACTACGATGTGGACCTGCCGGGCGATACGAAGCTGAGCGTTGACGATCTGCCGAAGATCGAAGCCAAGATGACGGAGCTGGCCAAGCGCGACGTTCCGTACCAGCGCATCGAGAAGACCTGGGACGATGCTGTGGCATACTTCACGGCAAAGGGCGACCAGTACAAGCTTGAGCTGCTTGAGGGTCTGAAGGACTCCGAGATCACGTTCTATCAGCAGGGCGAATTCACCGACCTGTGCCGTGGCACGCACGTGCCATCCACCGGACATATCAAGTATCCGAAGCTTCTCAGTGTTGCCGGTGCCTACTGGCGGGGCGACGAAAAGCGCAAGCAGCTGACGCGTATCTACGGCATTGCCTTCCCGAAGAAGGCGCAACTGGATGAATACATCACGCAGCGCGAGGAAGCCGAACGTCGCGACCATCGTAAGCTCGGTAAGGAACTCGAACTCTACATGATCACTCCGATGGTGGGAGGGGGCTTGCCGGTATGGCTCCCGAACGGCACCACGCTGCGACGTCGGCTCGAAGCCTTCCTTCGTGACGAGCAGGTGCGCCGCGGCTATCAGGAAGTGATCACGCCGCACATCGGTAATCTCGAGCTCTACAAGACGAGCGGACATTACCCGTACTACGCCGATTCGCAGTACGACCCGATCACGGTCGAGGACGAGCAGTATCTGCTCAAGCCAATGAACTGTCCGCATCACCACCAGATCTATGCCAATAAGCCCCGTTCATATCGGGATCTGCCATTGCGGTTCTCGGAGTTCGGAACGGTGTACCGCTACGAACAGTCGGGCGAGCTGAATGGACTCTCACGCGTGCGCGGCTTTACGCAGGATGATGCGCACATCTACTGCACGCACGACCAACTGAAGGACGAGATCAAGAACGTCGTCGAGCTCACGCAGCATGTGTTCCGCACATTCGGCATGGACGTGTCGACGCGGCTGTCGTTCCGTGACGATAATGCCGCGAAGTATGGCGGCGACCTTGAGTACTGGGAACGCGCACAGCGCGAGATCAAGGAAGTGGCCGACGAGATGGGGCTTGAGTACTTCATCGGAGAAGGCGAAGCGGCATTCTATGGTCCGAAGATCGACTTCATCGTGCGCGATGCCATCGGCCGTAAGTGGCAGCTTGGTACCGTACAGGTCGACTACGTCATGCCCGACCGGTTCAATCTCGAATACGTCGGAGCCGATAACACCAAGCACCGTCCGGTGATCATCCACCGAGCCCCCTTCGGATCGATGGAGCGCTTCATCTCCATTCTCATCGAACATTACGCCGGTAACTTCCCGTTCTGGATCGCACCGACGCAGGTGAGCATTCTGCCGATCGCCGATGCGCACCATTCCTTTGCCAGCGACCTTGCCGCAGAGTTCGAGGCCATGGGTCTGCGCGTGCACTGCGACCTGCGCAATGAAAAGATCAACCGCAAGGTGGCCGAGAGCGAGCAGAAGAAGATTCCGTACGCGCTCGTTATCGGGTCGAAGGAGATCGAGAACGATGCTGCAGCCGTGCGCATTCATGGTGAGGGCGATAAGGGGCAGATGAAGATCTCCGAGGTCAAGGCCCTGTTTGCGCGGCTGAACCAACCCTGATGGATGAGGCGATGGCGCTGACGACCACGCAATGGATCATGATCGTGACGATGCTCGCAGCGAGCCTCGTGGTGGCATGGGCACTACGTCAGATCCTGAGCAGTATCCTCAAGCGACTCATACGCCGCTTCAATGGTTCGGAACCGGACAAGGGGCTCGTCGTTTCCGTCGCGCGCAGCGCGGCGCTTGTGATCGTGTCGGAAACTGCCGCCTTGCTTGTTCCTTCCATTGAGCTATCGGATCCCGTAACCCAGCGCGTGGCGATGATCCTTGATGCGCTGAGCATCTCCTTTCTCGCCATTGCCCTCTATCGGATGGTCGATCTTGTATGCGCTCGCGGCGTGCTCTATGCCATGCGGTCGCGCCAGGATGGACACGAGATCGCCGAAACGCTCGCACCGCTTGT
>DNLG01000117.1:2741-6310 GCA_003488525.1 Bacteroidota bacterium
GGATTTGTGGGCGTGAACGTTGCGGCGATCATCACCGGTCTGTCGATCGGCGGCGCGGCGCTGGCTCTTGCCTCGCAGGATACCGTAAAGAACGTGTTCGGATCGCTGGTCATCATTACTGACCGGCCGTTCGTTGTTGGCGACTGGATCTCGACGCCGGGCGCCGAAGGCGTGGTCAAGGAGATCGGATTCCGAAGTACGCGCATTGTCACGTCCACCGGCAGCCTTCTGACTCTGTCGAATGGCAAGCTCGCTGACGCCATCATCGACAACGTCGGCGTCAAGCGCAAGCATCCGATGTCGACCTCTATCGTGCTTGATGCTGATTCGCCCCTTGACAAGATCGAGCGATTTGTTGCCAAGCTTCGTGAGCATCTGGCCCAGTCACAGGACGTCATGAGCGATGCTCCCATGAATGTGGCCCTGAGCGCCGTTTCTCCGCAAGGGATCACCATTGCCGTTACGTTTCATATCCGCGCATCACAGCAGGTGGAAGCCCCTTCCATTCTTCATCGTCTGCATCTGACGATGCTCCGGTCCGCCAACGAAGAGTCGCTCACACTGGCAAAGGCATCGGCATGACGACCAAACAGCATCTTGCAAAGAAGGCAACTGAACGCGCACTCGGCACCCATGTGCGGCACATCTTCCTGTGTGCAACGCCAAGCAAGCCGAAGTGCTGCGCACCGGAAAAGGGCGCCGAAAGCTGGGACTATCTCAAGCGTCGACTCAAGGAGCTCGACCTTGATGAGCAAGGAGGCGTGTATCGCACGAAGGCAGACTGCCTGCGTGTGTGCCTGAAGGGTCCGATCGCCGTGGTGCATCCCGACAACGTGTGGTATCACTCGTGTACGCCCAAGGTTCTGGAGCGCATCATCCAGGAGCATCTCATCGGTGGAACACCCGTGGAAGAGTACCGGCTTGATCACCATCAATCAGCCGAAACAGAGTCCTGAATGGGGCTTACCTGCTCAGCAGATGCATGACGTAGATATGCAGCGCGATATAGCCTAGCAGAAGTGGTGTGATAAGTCCGACGCGGGCGACCGCTGATCGCACGCGCGGCACCATCGATGGCGGGACGAACTTGAACGAGAAGAACGCGCTGCGAATGCCGTGGTGAAGATGTGAGGCAAGAGCAACCATACATAGGATGTAGAACGCCGTGTACCACGGCGAGGCAAAGGCCTCATGAGCCATCACATAGACGTCGGGCGGTGTTCCTTCCTCGGCAAAGCGATGGCGTAGGAAGAATCGCTCCAGATGGATCACCAGAAAGATCAGGATCACAGCTCCCGTCCAGCCGACCAGACGTGTTGAAAGGGTCTGCTTTGGCCGTTTCTCGGGATGTGAGCGCATGAACGTCATGTGCTGCCATCGCATGTATAGACCAACTGCAATGTGAACCGCAAACAGTCCAAAGAGTGCGACTTCGGCAATGCGGATAAGCAGCATCCGACCCATTGTTTCCGTGTACCAGCGGTACGGTCCTGGATCACTCAGCAGCAGCATGCTGTTGCCCAGGACGTGTTCGACGCAGAACGCCAGCAGAAGCATGCCTGTTGATGCCTCGATCATCTTGCGTGCGCGGACAGTGCCGAGCCCCCTGACAAATTCGATCATGCGGTTATCGGTGAGTTGACCAGACCTTTTCGGTAACGGTGCGAACGGCGCTCACGCGGTCACCGAAGATCCGCGTGTGATCGGCCATCAAGGCCGGAGCAAACTCTGAGCGATAGCGCGAGAGTTTGTCGTGGCTTTCACAACTGTAGCGAACTCTGAACACGACGTGTTCGTCCCACGAAGGGTCGACCACACGCACGAGCTCTGACGAAACGAACAGGCCCGTGTTCACAACATCGTCGATGTGATGAGACGTCATGTAATCGAGCCATTGCTCGACAAGATCCTGAGGGACCGTTACTTCAACCTGATAGATGATCATGCCTGTCTCGGTGATGATGCTGAACTCCGACGCAAGACGATCGCACCGGTAACGGCTGCGAGTGCGGAGCCAACCAGCACACTGAGCTTTGCCATGTCGAGATGATCGGGATCGATAAACGCTAGGTTGGCAACAAAGAGAGCCATCGTGAATCCAATGCCGCAAAGGAGCGACACGCCATACATCTGAAGCATTGTTACACCATTCGGCAGGCGCGTCAGTCCAAGGCGCACCGACAGCCAGACCGAGCCGGTGATGCCAACTTGCTTGCCGATGAACAGCCCAAGCGCTATGCCCAGTGCAACGGGGCTTGTGAGTCCGTCGATCATCGCCGGCGTGATCACGACACCTGCATTTACCAGTGCAAACAGCGGCATGATTCCGAATGATACGATGGTGCCTAAACCATGCTCAATGCGATAGAGTGGCGTTTGCACGTGCTCGCACATCTCTTCGAGAGCGTGCACGGCATCGAGCTGTTTGCCTTCATCTTCATCAGATTCCGTGCGCTTGCTGATCTGCTCGATGAGATCCCGCGACCGGGTGAAGAACGATATCCTGTCGATACGCGAATGCGCCGGAATGCACATCGCAAGTGCCACGCCGGCAATGGTGGCATGCACGCCGCTGGCAAGAACCACCAGCCAGAGGGCAAAACCAAGGATGCCGTAGAACCACAATGAGTGTATGCCGAGGCGATTACCACCATAGAGAACGATGACGATCGCAACGGCTAGCAGCAGCATCGGAATGTTGAGTGCTGCCGTGTAGAACAGAGCGATCACGACAACGGCCAAAAGGTCGTCAACAATGGCCAGTGCTGCAAGGAAGACGCGCAGGCCCGTAGGGATGCGGTCTCCAAGCAGGGCCAGAACCCCAAGGGCAAACGCAATATCGGTGGCCACAGGAACACCCCATCCGCGAGCGGCATCTGTTCCGCCGTTAAGGAGCAGGTACGTGACCGCCGGACCAACCATGCCGAAGACGGCGGCGATCATCGGCAGCAGTGCTTTCTGCCGCGATGAGAGCTCGCCAACCAGTAGCTCGCGCTTGATCTCCAAGCCGACCACCAGGAAGAACAGCACCATCAATCCGTCGTTGACGAAGTGCGCGAGGGAGAACGATAGATCAAGTGGCCCGATGACAAACTTCACCGGCTGATGCAGGAAGGCCTCATACGAAGCATGCCACGGAGAATTGGTCCAGACAAGAGCCAGCGCCGTAACAAACAGGATGGTAATCCCGGTGGAGGTCGTTCGCTGCACAAACTCGGTGAACGAGCTCTGTACGGCCGTGGTGAGTCTCTGAAAACGTGTTGCTGGTGTCATGACCGTAGAAGTGACTCGCAGTATGTGCGATAGCTGCAATTCGGTAGCTGTGAAACGCTTGCACGATACTCATCAGGCGAAAGGAATCCCTGCTGCAGGGCGACCTCTTCCGGGCAGCCGATCTTGAGACCCTGACGCTTTTCAATGGCATGGATGAAGGTGCTTGCCTCGATCAGACTCTCGGGTGTTCCCGTATCAAGCCATGCAACGCCCCGCCCGATCATTTCAACGTTGAGCTGTCCGCGCTCGAGATAGATGCGGTGCACGTCGGTGATCTCCAGCTCGCCGCGCTTGCC
>DNLG01000117.1:6634-7604 GCA_003488525.1 Bacteroidota bacterium
CGGTAGAAGTCGAGCTTGCCGTAGAAGATGTTGTCGCCCAGAATGAGCGACACATTATCACTGCCGACAAATTCGCGTCCAACTCGGAAGGCATCTGCCAGCCCCCTGGGAGCATCCTGCACCACGTACTGCAGTGAGATGCCATAGCGCGAGCCATCCCCCAGCAGGCGCTCAAATGTTGGCGTATCCTGCGGTGTAGAGATGATCAGAATGTCGCGGATTCCCGCCATCATCAGCGTGGAGAGCGGGTAGAAGATCATCGGTTTGTCGTAAACCGGCTGCAGTTGCTTGGAGAACGCGGCGGTCAGGGGATACAGACGCGAGCCGCTGCCTCCGGCGAGGATGATTCCACGAGTTGCCATGCGACGAAGTTACGGCTCGGGGCGCGTTCGTGCGTACGTGTGCCCCGGGCTGTCGAAGTGGCAGGGGGCTAGTCCGAATCGCGCTCGTGAATGGCCTTGATCACATCGACACCATCTTCGTTCACGGCGCGGTGGCGTACCAGCTTGGCCTCGGAAAGAAAGATCACGTTCTCGGCAATGTTGGTGGCGTGGTCGGCCATCCGCTCTAGATTATACAGTCCCACCAGAACGGTCGCGCCATCGGGAACGAGCGAGCTGTCTTCCTTCATGATGTCGATCAGTTCGGCACGGATGACATCATAGAGGTGGTCAACATTGGAGTCTGACGGAAGAATGTGTGCCGCCAGTTCCGGATCGTTATTGATGAACGCATCCAGACTGGACTTTAGCATGGTATACGCTGCATTGGCAATGCGATGCAGGTCGATCTGATTGGCGAGCTTGACGGCATCGGGCGAATCGATGACGATCGAGGCAACATTGGTGGCCATGTCGCCGATACGTTCAAGCTCGTTGTTGATCTTGATCGCTGCCAGAAGCAACCGAAGGTCCGTAGCGACCGGCTGGTTCAGGGCGAAGATGCGCTGACACTGCTTGTCGATCTTCAG
>DNLG01000117.1:7797-10210 GCA_003488525.1 Bacteroidota bacterium
TTGCCTTCACGCAGGGCACGCAGGGCAAACTCGACCTGTTCTTCGACCAGCGACCCCATGCGGATCAGGCGGGTACGGAGTTTATCGAGATCTTCTTCAAAGGTTCTGTTCATGGGGCTTATCCAAATCGACCCGTGATGTAATCTTCGGTTTCCTTCTTTGACGGGCTCGTGAAGATCGTCCGCGTACGATCGAATTCAATGAGCGACCCCATAAGGAAGAACCCCGTGTTGTCTGATACACGGGCGGCCTGCTGCATGTTATGCGTCACAAGCACGATCGTGTACGTGTCCTTCAGCTCCGTGATCAGCTCTTCGACCTTTCCGGTCGATATCGGGTCGAGCGCCGAACACGGTTCGTCCATCAGCAGAATGTCAGGGTTGATCGCCACGGCACGCGCAATGCAGAGTCGCTGTTGCTGACCACCCGAGAGTCCGAGAGCAGAATTGTTTAGCCGGTCTTTGACCTCGTCCCACAGCGCTGCTTTACGGAGGCAGGATTCGACGATCGAATCGAGATCAGATTTTGAGACGCTGTCGTTGAGCGTTAGCCCGTAGGTAATGTTCTCGTAGATGGACTTGGGGAACGGGATCGACTTCTGGAAGACCATGCCGATGCGCCGGCGGAGTGTCACAACGTCCACCTCCTTGGAGTACACATCGATGCCATCGACCACCATGTGTCCGTCGGTGCGTGTGCCGTCGATGAGATCGTTCATCCGGTTGATCGAACGCAGGAAGGTGGACTTTCCGCAGCCTGACGGACCGATGAACGCCGTCACACGTCGCTCGGGTATGCCGATCGTGATATTGTGCAACGCCTGCTTCGCCCCGTAGAAGAAGCTGAAGTCGTGGGTTTCGATTTTGAGTGGGATGTCTTTTGCCATGAGAGGGGGCTCCTTAACGCTTCCGCAGTCGAGAGCGAATGAGAATGGCCGTCAGATTCAGCAGGAAGGTCAGTCCGAGCAGTACCAGTGTGGTTGCATACTGCAGCGGCAGCGTCAGGTCTACGTCCGGAGACTGCGTCGAAAGAACAAACAGGTGATATCCGAGGTGCATGAACTTCTCGGTCACCGCAGAGGGAATGGACTCGGAGCTGTACGTAACGCCGACGAACAGGATCGCCGCAACTTCTCCGGCACCACGTCCAACGGCAAGGATCGACCCGGTGAGGATGCCGGTGACAGCGTTGGGAACAACAACCTTGACGATGGTCTGCCAACGTGTCGCGCCGAGCGCAAGGGATGCCTCACGCAGGTCGCGTGGCACGGCGCGCAGGGCTTCCTCGACGGCAACGATCACCACCGGGAGGGTGAGCACGGCAAGCGTGGCGGCTGACCACAGCAGCGACCCATCGCCAAATGATGATGTGCCCAGCCAGCCATCAATACCGTTACCCATGAACTGAATAAAGAAGCCAACGCCGAAGAGACCGAATACGATCGATGGGACGCCGGCAAGGGTGTTGACGGCAAAGCGCACAGAACGCGCGAACCACGAATCCTGCTTGGCAAACTCCGTCAGGTAGATGGCTGTGGCCGTGCCGACGGGCACGCCAAGAATGGTCATAAGGAGCACCAGAAGGGTTGTCCCTGCCAGTGCAGGCCAGATGCCCCCTTCAGTGTTGTTGTTCCTCGGAAACTCGCTCAGGAAGGTCCACGTTACCCCGCTGCCGCCGTTGGACACAAATGAGCCGACCATGCCGAGGATAATGCCAAGAACGGCTACGGCGGCTGTCAGGGCAATGGTCACGGCAAAGAAGCCGATCAGGCGCTTCGGAAGGGGCATGGATGATGTCGATGTCTGCATCATTGTCCCTGGAACTTCTTAATGAGGCGCTTCTTCACATAGAGCTCGGTCACAGCGTTGAGTCCGAACGAGAACACAAACAGCAGAACGCCCATAAAGAACAGGACGCCGTAATGTTCCGAGCCCCAGACAACTTCGCCCATTTCGCTGCCGATAGTTGCCGCAACGGTGCGGGCCGGCTCGAGTGGAGAGAAGCTCGACAGTGGCGCATTGCCCGTGGCCATGATGGCGATCATGGTCTCTCCGAAGGCACGTCCGATTCCAAGCAGTACTGCGGCAAAAACCCCGGGTGCAGCCGCCGGAAGCATCACTCGGTAGGCGGTCTGCCACTCCGTCGAGCCAAGAGCAAGCGAAGCCTCACGGAGAGTTTTCGGAACCGCGCTCAGGGCATCCTCGGCGATGGAAAAGACGATCGGGATCACGGCCAGTGCCAGTCCGATTCCGCCCACAACAGCATTCAGGCGGTAAGGGGCTCCTGTAACATCCTGAATGAAGCTGGCAACCGTGACCAGGCAGAAGAAGCCGATGACCACCGACGGGAATCCGGCCAGCAGCTCGATAGCGGGCTTGACGACTTCGCGAACGCGACGTTTGGCAAAGAACGC
>DNLG01000117.1:10449-13123 GCA_003488525.1 Bacteroidota bacterium
CCAAACTTGGGCACGTCGCCCACCGGCTGCCATTGATCCCCGCCGAGCTTTGACAGTACGCTTGTCTTGCGGGATGTGTCAACTTCTGTCCGATCCTCGGCTACTACGTCGATGTCTTCCGGAAGAAGCCCGGTATCAGGATTGTAGATCTCGGGATACTTCGGATTCTTTGAGGCATAGATGAACTGTCCCGGTGCTCCCGGCTCGCCCTGCTGCTCGGCTGCAGCGGGATCCTCTGCTTCAGGATTGTAAACATCCGGCTCGCTGGCGGCAGCATCGGACGGAGCATCCGGGTTGTAGCTCTCCGGTTCCATGTTCGAACCAGGCGATGACGTTGAGGTTGCCTCCGTTGTCGTGGCGTCTGCGCCGACGAATAGCGTCGCGGCCTCCCGCATCACAAAGAGCAGGATCAGGAAGATCATCACGATCGAGGCGGATGCGACGAGGCGAATGGACCATTCCATGATCCATTCGCCCGGACGTTTGCGTGTTTGTTGAAACGGATTCGACACTCAGTCCTTTACTTCTTCTTGATCGGATAGTACCCGACTTCGGAGACAACTTTTTGACCGGAGGCCGAAATTACCCAGTCGATGAATTTCTTCACGTTACCATCTGGTTTACGGTTAAGATAAAAGTAGAGGAAACGACTGATCGGGTATTCTCCGGAGTGGATGGTTGCGACTGTTGCACTCACGGCCTTTGATGAAGCGTCCTTTGCGATCGGAATCGGCTTGACATTCTTGGCATAGGCAGCGCCTCCGAAGCCGATACCGTTCGGATCCTTCGAAATGGCATTGATCAGGGCTGCCGTACCGGCCATGTGCTGGGCAGATGCAGCAAAGTCCTGCTTGTTCAGCACATGCTCCTTGAAGAACTCATAGGTACCTGAATTGTTCTCCCGCGAGTAGAGAAGAATGGGCTTGTTTGGTCCACCGACATCTTTCCAGTTGGTGACCTTGCCGGTGAAAATGTCCTTCACCTGCGCCATGGTGAGTTGCTTGACCGGGTTGCTCTTGTGAACGTAGATCGCCAGGCCATCCATCGCCACGCGAATCTCCAGCCCCTTGTAGCCGAACTTCTTCTCGAGCTGGGCCACCTCATCCTTCTTGATCGGACGTGAGGATGAGCAGATATCGGTTGTACCGTTGATCAGTGCGGCGATGCCCGTGCCGGATCCACCTCCGGTCACCTGAAACTCGGTGGCCGCTTTGCCGGGGAACATCTCCGTCCAGCGTTGAACCAGAATGACCATTGTGTCCGAGCCCTTGATCGTGATACGATCCTTCGGCAGGGCAAGGGCTACAAGAGTCAGGAGCAGAAACGTTGCCGTGAAGGGGGCGAGGCGTTGAAAGAACTTCATGATGAGGATGTGTGATGGTGAACAGAAGGTTCAAAAATCGAGAGATGTGGGTAGCCCATTACTGAACCCGAAGGTGTGTTACGTGATCGTAACATCGGGTCGACCTCAGATGCCGAGTTCCACATTGAAACGGCCATACAGCGTTGATTCCTTTGCGTTGGCCTTGTTGTAGAGAGTCGTCTGATTAGTGCCGATTTCGAAGTTCGCTTTAATGCGGTGGCGATTGAAGTAGTAGCCAGCGGTCGCGGAGATGTTGGTCTGCTTAGTGTACTCGGCCAGGCCCGCAAGCTGTGAACCGGCATCGACCACGGCGTAACGCACGGCAACATTCCACATCGACGGGAAGATGTAGGATGCCTGTGCCATATAGCCTGTGCCGACGAAGATCGCCGAGGCGTCTCTTCGCGTCGTGTCGCGATAGGTGACCGGATCATCCGAGGTGCGCTGGGCGTATTCGGTGTAGATCGATAGTCCGCTGTATTTAAAAAGCGCGTCAGCGTATAGAATATTCGATGAGCGCTGGGCAAACAGAGCCCGTCCAAGAGTACCGCGTGTCTTGGTCTGCCGGTCATTTCGCTGGTACGATACGCCGACGCTGAGCTTGGGCTTCTGCTCGCGCAGAATGTCGCCCTCGAAGTAATCGCCCCCTCCGGTGAAAGCACCCAACGGGAGAACTTCGACGCGGCCTGTGTAGGCAAGGCCACCACCGGGGATCACGGGCTGATTTCTACCGTCTCCGGAGGAGATAGCACCGCGAAGATTCACGATAACATCGCCCGTGATCGGACGCCAGAACCCCTGGAATCCGAAGTCGCGGTCGAGATTGAAGGCCCCGTTGACGATCGAGCGATCCGGGATCTCAAGGTCGGCCGAGGAGATAACGCGCTGACGGTTGCCGGGGAGCTTGGTCTGACCAAAGCCGATCTGCAGATCACGGCTAAAGTTCCAGAACACCATGGCATCGCGAATGATGTTCGGAAACTGCGTGTCGTTCCAGTCCATATCCGAGCGGGAGAACGACAACTGCAGGTTGAATGTCAGCCGAGGATCCGCAAGGGCCCCACCAAAGCGCAGGCGCAGGCGGCGTGTGACCAGGTCGGTTGAGCCCGCCGAAAGATCCAGCTCGTCGTCCTCGGCCATGGTCTTCGTCGTATACGTTGCCCAGTTCTGCATCCGAAAACGCATCGTCACCCTCGTCGTGCTGTCGGCCGACTGGAAGACAACACCATCGGCATTGAAATCAAAACTGCCGGTGGACTGCGTCGAAGCCTGCGCTAAAGACCTGATCGGGATGAGAGTTCCAATCAGCAC
>DNLG01000117.1:13324-13813 GCA_003488525.1 Bacteroidota bacterium
TTATGAAATTGTTTCGGCGCAAACCTATCGTAACACGTACGTAACACAAGGTTAACATTCGGTAACATTGGCCGTGATACTTCGTAATGCAACCCAGCCAACTCAATCAGCATCAGCCCCGTATCTTCGCGGACAATGAAGCGGATTGCACTCTTTACCAGCGGTGGTGATGCCCCCGGAATGAACGCCCATATCAGGGCGGTCGAGCGCGTAGGCGAGAAACGTGGCGTGGAAGTCGTGGGCATCATCGGCGGATATTCCGGCATGATTGCCGGTCATTTTGAAACGCTCGATCGAATTCGCACCGCGAATATCATAGACCGCGGCGGAACAATTCTGAAGACCTCACGCTGTGAGGATTTCTTTAGTGTCGAGGGCCGTGAACGTGCCGCAGAGCAGCTGCGTCGCAATGGTATCGAAGGCGTCATTGCCTGCGGAGGGGATGGAACGTTCCACGGGGCGCATTCACTCTGGACCGAGCACGGCGTT
>DNLG01000117.1:14065-20008 GCA_003488525.1 Bacteroidota bacterium
ACGGCCGACTCACACGGTCGGCTGTTCTTCATCGAGGTCATGGGACGCCATGCCGGATTCATTGCCATGGACGTCGGCATCGCCTGCGGGGCCGAGTACATTGCCGTTCCGGAAACCATGACCGACATTGACGAGCTCTACAGACGCATCGTTTCGCAGGGACGCGAGCGCCGCACGGTGGTTATTGTTGGAGAAGGCGACGAGCTGGGCGGAGCAATGGGCATCAGCAAAGCCATCGAAGAGCGATTCGGTCTCTCCTCGAAGGTTTCCATCCTCGGGCACATTCAGCGAGGGGGCTCTCCGACCGTACGCGACCGTGTGCTTGCCTCTCGTCTTGGCGCGGCGGCCGTTGATGCTTTGCTGGGCGGGCGAACAGACGTGATGATCGGTGAAGTTGCCGGCTCTGTGCGCATGGTACCTCTCGAGGACACCTGGACTACTCGCAAACCTGTCCCGGGATATCTTACTGAACTTTCAACCATCTTGATATGAACGTTCCCTTTCTCAGTGTTCTGCAGGTCTTTCAGGTAGAGGGCCTTGTTTCCCTCGGAAAGATGCTGCACCCGGCCACCAACGAGACGGCGAAGAATGAGGACTATGCGCGCTATGTCATCGGCGTGCTCGAAACGCTGAAGCAAAAGACCGAGGGTAATCTCGAAGTCGAGGAACAGCGATTTCTCGACCAGACGCTCTCGCTGTTAAAGCTCAACTTCGTTGAGGTCTTCGGCAATCCAGACGCCCCTTCCACGAGAGATTCACTGGCATGATGCGCCACATCGCGATCATGGCGTATGCTGCCAGGCCCGATGCCATTCGGGGGGTCAGCGTGGCCATTGAGCGCTTTACCGGTGAGGGCATTGAGGTCATCATCAGTCCGTCGATCGCCGACGTGATCAGCCCCGAGCATGCGGCCGCGTGCAAGGTGCGCGAAGCTGAAGAGTTTCGGAAACTGGCCGATATGGTCATCACCTTTGGAGGTGATGGGACACTGCTGTCGGCTGCGCGGACGATGATTGGGGCGGACGTTCCGATCATGGGCGTGAATGTTGGCAAGCTGGGCTTTCTGGCGGAGTTCTCCATGACGGAGCTCGATGACGCGATCGATCGCGTGGTCAGTGGTGCCTATCGCATAGTCGATAGAACAACGCTGGAGGTCAGCTTTGGTAACGTGACGAGCTTTGCCTTGAATGAGGTGCTCGTGGAGCGTTCATCCAAGGCAAAGATGATCGCTGTCAGGGCATGGGTCGACGACCATCATGTTGCCGACTACCGCGCAGACGGCGTGATCGTTGCCACACCCACAGGGTCGACGGCATACTCCCTTGCCGCAGGAGGGCCGATTATCGCCCCATCAACAAACTCCTTCTGCATCACGCCCATTGCACCGCACACACTCACGCTTCGCCCCCTGATCATTGATGACTCATCGGAGGTGCGACTTGAACTTTACTCTGAGGGAGATCCAGGGCAGGTTGTTGCCGACGGACAGATCCTTGGAAGCATCTCCGGACGTCAGCCGATCGTTGTGCGGAAGAGTTCGCACCTTGTTAAGCTTGTCAAGCGCGTCGACAGTACGTACTACGATCTTCTGCGTCAGAAGCTTCTCTGGGCGGTCGATCCGGCAACCAAGTAACCGAAAGTCCCGTCGTGCTCAAGCGCGAACTCTCACTCTTTCAGGCCACGGCGATCAATATGATCGACATGGTCGGCATCGGTCCGTTTGTAACGGCAGCCTTTGTGGCTGCGACGATGGGCTCGGCAGTGATGGCGCTTCTGGCATGGACGGTTGGTTTTCTGATCTGTCTTGTTGATGCGAGCGTTTGGAGCGAGCTCGGCGCACGCATGCCCCAGGCAGGGGGCTCGTATGTCTTCCTGCGGGAGTCCTATGGACGTGATCGCTGGGGACGTCTGATGTCGTTTCTGTTTGTCTGGCAGACGACCTTTCAAGCCCCATTGGTGGTGGCGTCGGCAGCACTGGGATTTATGAAGTACTCGACCTATCTGGTTGGCCCCCTCGATGGGGGTGTTAGCCGAAGCTGTGCCGCGGCATTGGTCGTGCTGGTAACGTTTCTTCTCTACCGCCGCATCGGCCAGATCGGTCGTATCTCGGTTGTCCTCTGGTTCTGCGTGGTCGCAACATTCCTCTGGATCATTGGCTCGGGGCTGCTTTTCGGCAACGTCGGTATGGCGCTGACGGGGTCACTGACGTTTGCCGATCCGGAAACCACACTCTGGAGTGCGCTTGCCGTGGCAAGCATACCGACGATGTATTCATTCCTCGGCTACTACAACGTCTGCCACCTCGGTGCGGAAGTGCGTAACCCGGAAAGGACGATCCCGGCCAGTATGTATCTGTCGATCCTTGGCATCGGTCTTCTTTACCTGCTGTACCAGACTTCGCTCTTCAGCGTGCTGACGTCGGCCGAGGTTGCCTCATCGGACTTTGTGGTTAGTCTATTCGTTGACCGTCTCTATGGTAGCACTGCCGCACAGGTCGCCACCGCTCTTGTGCTGATCGTTGCCGTTAGCTCGCTCTTCAGTCTCATGCTCGGCTATTCCCGCATCCCGTATGCGGCCGCCCGTGATGGCGTGTTCTTCCGCCTGTTTGAGCGCCTTCACCCCACAGAGAACTTCCCTCACGTATCGCTCCTCATTCTGGCCGGTATCGGAATCGTCTTTACGCTCACGCTCACGTTGGATGATACGATCAAGTCGATCATTACCATGCGCGTCTTTACGCAGTTCATCGCCCAGGCGGTGGGTCTTGTGATCCTGCGCCGAAACCTCGGCGCAGCAGCCATGCCTTGGCGCATGTGGTTCTATCCCTTGCCGGCTCTGCTGGCGATCATCGCCTGGCTGTGGGTGTTCAGTAGCGTATCTGCGCAGAAGCAGCTCGTTGGTGTGATCGCCCCGGCCGCTGGCGCTGTGGCCTTTCTCCTGCTGGCCGCCTATCGTCGCACATGGCCGTTCACGTCAGCAGAGGATGTATCCGGGAAAGGGGCTTGATATGACAACACATCGTATCGGCGGCACTATCGTCGATGTTCATACCCGTCGTCTCTATCCCGGCATCATCACGATCGAGGCCGGCCGCATCATACAAATCGAGGAGGTTGCACAGGCCCCCTCATCAGGCTACATCGTACCGGGACTGGTCGATGCACATGTTCACATCGAATCGTCAATGCTCGTCCCGTCGGAGTTTGCCCGTCTTGCAGTTACACACGGCACAGTGGCAACGGTGAGTGACCCTCATGAGATCGGAAATGTCTGCGGCGTCGACGGTGTGCGGTATATGCTTGCCAGTGCATCGCACGTTCCGTTCACCATCGCCTTCGGTGCGCCATCGTGTGTGCCGGCCACGACCTTCGAAACCGCGGGTGCACAGATCACAGCTGCCGACATTCGGATGCTGTTCGAGGATGATCGCATTCGATATCTCAGCGAAATGATGAACTGGCCGGGAGTGCTGCACGAAGATCCGATAGTGATGGAGAAGCTGGCTATCGCTCGCGCGTGCGGACGCGTTGTGGACGGCCATGCGCCGGGACTGCGGGGCGATGACGCTCGCCGGTATGCTGCGCATGGCATCAGTACCGACCACGAATGTTTTACCCTGGAAGAGGCGCTCGACAAGATCGCATGCGGAATGAAGATCCTCATCCGTGAGGGGTCGGCGGCCAGGAACTACGATGCACTGCATCCACTGCTGGGGATGCATCCGCATATGGTGATGTTTTGCTCAGACGATATGCATCCCGACTCGCTTGTTGTCGGACACATCAACCTGCTGGTGCATCGCTCGCTGGAACGTGGCTACGATGTCTTCGACGTTCTCAGAGCAGCCAGCGTTAATCCGATCGAGCATTACGGCCTGCCGACGGGCATGCTTCGGATCGGCGATCGCGCAGACTTTCTGGTGGTCGATGACCTGTCGACCTTCCGGGTGATTGAAACATGGATCGAAGGTAGATGTGTAGCCCGCAGCGGGGAGTCTCTGCTGGAGCATGTTGTGCAGGAGCCGATCAATCACTTTAACCGTCAGCCGATCGATATGGCCGATATCGCCGGGCATGCCATCGGAACGGTCGTCCGCGTGATCGTTGCCCACGACGGACAGCTGATCACCTCGGAGCGGCATGTAGCGCTTCCGGCCAATGATGTTCTGAAGCTGGTGGTCGTGAATCGATACTCTCAGCAGCCGGTTGCCGTTGCCTATGTTTCTTCCTTCGGACTGGCCCGCGGAGCCATTGCCAGTTCGGTGGCGCACGATTCACACAACATCATAGCCGTCGGGTGCACTGATGAGGAGATCGTGCATGCCGTTAACGCCGTGATCAATGCCCGGGGTGGTATCAGTGTTGTCGATGAGCATGGCGTGCACGTCCTTGAGCTGCCGGTGGCCGGTTTGATGAGCACGCTCGACGGGTATGCCGTGGCCCGGCGCTACACGGAGCTTGATGCCATTGCAAAGCACCTCGGATCGTCGTTGCGGGCCCCTTTCATGACCCTTTCATTTATGGCGCTACTGGTGATACCGCAGCTGAAGCTCAGCGACAAGGGGCTCTTTGATGGCGAACGCTTCGAGTTCACAAGTGTCGTCGCCTCGTAGATTTGCGGTATGACCATGATGTATCGACAGCCCATCTTTCCGGTTGACTCTTCCGTGCTGCGGCTGATCCAGTTCGCGCTGCACGAGGATATCGGAACGGGCGACATCACCAGCGATTGCTGCATCCCCCATACGGCGCGCGCCTCGGCGAGGTTCATCGTCAAGGAGCATGGCGTGATATGCGGGCTTCCCATTCTTCCTATCATATTCCGTCAGCTCTCCGACAACGTTCACGTTGACACGCTTGTCGAGGAAGGAAGTGTCTGCGAAGCCGGAACGGTTGTTGCCAAAGTGGAAGGTCCGGCGCATGCACTACTGAGCGGTGAACGAACGGCACTCAATTTTGTTCAGAGGATGAGTGGCGTGGCCACCAAGACGCGCACGTATGTCGACGTCATCGAGGGTACCAGCGCACAGGTTCTCGATACGCGTAAGACCATTCCCGGATGGCGGCTGCTTGATAAGTATGCGACAACGATCGGCGGGGCCCGCAATCACCGGGTCGGTCTTTTCGACATGGTCATGCTGAAGGACAACCATATCTCCGCGTGTGGTGGTATCACGGCGGCGGTGGACCGCGTAATCAGCGAGTTGCGCTCGCACAAGGCCATCCGCATCGAGGTCGAAGCCCATTCGCTTGATGACGTGGCAGAGGTTCTGCAATGTTCCGGTGTGCACAGGGTGATGTTCGACAACTTTACGCCTGAGCTGGTTGCGCAGGGTGTGCGAATGGTGGCTCACCGACTCGAAACAGAGGCAAGCGGGAATATCACACTCGTCAACATCCGTGAATACGCACAGACGGGGGTCGACTACATCAGCGTCGGTGCCATCACTCACAGCGCGGTTGCGCTGGACATCTCCATGAAGTTCGTTTTGCCGCGCACTCTCTAACCACGAGGGGGCTGTTTGTGTGATTCGTCCGTCTTGGCCTTCTTTCTTGCTGATCTTGCAATCCCATCGAGCTTGCCGTCGCCGTCTCGCGTAACGGAAAAGATGGATGGAAGGGGGCCATCAAGGATGTACGACTTGAGGATAAACTCATACTTGATCGGAAGGTCCAAGGCGTTTATCATGTAGTCGAGGTCGCGTGCGATTGTCCTCTGGCTGACGTCGAGAAGACGCGCCATATGGCCTGCCGTGACGCGCTGACCATCGGAGAGGTGCTGGAGAATGATCCGTATGCGGATCAACATTGGACGAGACATGGACTTCATACGCTGAACAAACAACAACGATACAGTAGCACGATGCTACGATGTTTACTATGTCATTTAACGTCATACTTGACGCGTTAGCCCAGAAATCGTCAGAAAATCAACAATATGTGA
>DNLG01000117.1:20188-37049 GCA_003488525.1 Bacteroidota bacterium
GGGATGATACCATCATTGACAACCCAAAGGTGTTTGCGTGACGGGGTTTGTTATAACTCCTTACGAAGACGGGCAACGGGTATGCGAAGCTGCTCCCGATACTTGGCAACGGTGCGTCGGGCAACGTTGAATCCGAGCTTTTTCAGGTCTTTGCAGATCTTCTCGTCGCTAAGGGGTTTGTGCTTCGACTCGGCGTCGATCAGTTCCTTGATCCGCTGCTTGATGACGCGGGTGGAGACTTCCTCGCCATCGTCTGTTGTAAGGGACTCGCTAAAGAAATACTTGAGTTCGAATGTGCCGAAGGCCGTCATGACGTACTTGGCGTTGACGATCCGGCAGACGGTGGAAATGTCCAGGCCGGTGATCTCCGAAACGTCCCGATAGATAAGCGGCTTGAGGTGCTCAGGCCCCTTGCGGAAGAACTCCATTTGAAGGCCCACGATGGACGTCATCACGCGCAGCATGGTGTTCTTGCGCTGACGCAACGCCTGCATGAGAAACTTCGCATCCTCATACTTCTTGCGAAGGAACTCGCGCGTCTCGCGGTTGAACTTCAGAAAGCGGGCCTCTTTTTTCAGTCGTTCATATGCCGTTGACACCTTCAGGGTAGGCAGGCGTGAGTCGTTGACGGTGATCAGAAAGTCGGTTCCATCCTCGGTGGTCTCGACCGTGAAGTCGGGCACGACGGTATTCATCTCGGACGTTATCGTACCCCCGCCCGGACGTGGCGTCAGATGACGGATCACCTCCAGTGCCTCCCGCAGGTAGGACTCGGTCACGTCCAGCTGACGCTCGATCACATGGTAGTGCTTCATGGCGAAGGGCTCATAGGCCTTCGTCAGAACAAGCAATGCCAGCTTCTGAGCAGCATTGGGCTTGGCCACCGCTCGCAACTGGGACACAAGGCACTCCTGTACCGTGCGCGAGGCGATGCCTGGCGGGTCGAGCGCCTGCACCTTCCTTAGAATGTTTTCCGCCTGCTGCAGAGACAGCGGAGTGACCAGCTGGTCCACCCCCTCAATAAGATCACGCTGGTAGAGTGTCACACGAACACCCATGCTGATCTGGTGAAGTGCCAGATTGTGTTCGCTGAACCGATTGTTGATCTCCTCAACGAGCTCCGTCAGGGGGCGACGCAGATAGCCATCGTCATCAATGCTGCCGATGATGTACTGACCAAATTCATGCTCCTCTACCGACAGCGGCAGGTACCGAAGCTGCTCAAGAAGGTCCTCCTCAAGTGTCTGAACTGATCCAACCTGAAAGCGGTAGTCCTCCTCATCGTCGTCGATGGGCGAGGCATCACTGGCACTGCCGGCAGAATCATCGCCCATGAGTAGCTTCTGGAACTCGAAAGCCTCGGACATGTCCATCTCTTGTCCGGCGCCGGCAGAATCCGATCCATCCTCGGAATGCTGACTCTCCGGGCGGATAATGGCGATCTCCGGTGCTGGTGCGGCATAGGCTGTTGATTCGGCAGATCCCTCGCCATCGCCCGTGACACGCTCGGCCTCTTCGGCCGAGATCTCGTGCTCGGATGTCTCCTCGAGCATCGGGTTGTTTTCCAGTTCATTCCGCACATGCTGCTCGAGCTGCAAGAGCGGAAGCTGCAGCATCTTCAGGTACTGGATCTGCTGCGGCGTAAGCGACTGCTGAAGCCCCGTCTGGAGATTTAGGCCGACCTTCACGACTGGTCTCCGGCCTCGCCCTGGGCGGCTGCCAGCATGCGATCGTAAAGCTCCTGGCCATAGGCCCGTACGAGAGCATCGCGAAGAGACTCGACCAAAAGTGTGCCGGTCTGCTGACCACGGTCGCGTCCCGGTTCGCACTCGTCGATCTTTTCGTAGTGCAGATAGGGTCCGCCGAAGTTGGCAACCCGAATCGGGAAGAGATGACACGAAAGGGGCTTGCGGAATGCAGACGTGCCGCCATACCATGCCTTCTCGATCGCGCACTTTGCCACAGCACCATCGTAGTACACAAAAACACAGTCTGCCTCATCAAGGCACTCCACAGACCGGTCGCCCTGTGGCCCGGTCACGGGATCGTTGGCGCTGAGCCACTGGCGGGACCTCTCCGGCAGATAGGGCAGGGCCGCCGGTACTGCTTGCCGGAGCTGATCGATCTCTTCCTCCAGAAGTGGCGCTCCGGCGCCCCCTTTCATGGTGCAGCAGGCCCCCTTGCATCGCTTCAGATCGCACGAAAACGATGCGGTGAGAACTTGTTCCTGGATCAGAAGATGGTCGAGCAGAATCATGCGTTCGAAAATTTAGCACGATTCTTGCTAGGAATAATCCACAGCTACGATGCCGACCGTAAACGCAGCGAATTCATCACGACGGTAACCGAGCTCATGGCCATGGCAAAGGCCGCATACATGGGGGTAAGCTGCACGTTGAGCAGCGGCAGAAAGACCCCTGCAGCAAGGGGGATTCCCAGCACGTTGTAAATGAACGCCAAAGCGAAATTCTGGCGAATGACTCGCATTGTGGCGGCCGAGATCCTGAAGGCATCGACAAGCGAACGCAGGTCATTACGCATGAGATTCACGTCGGCGGCATTCTTTGCCACATCCGTTCCGGAGGCCATGGCAATGCCAACGTCGGCCTGGGCCAGCGATGGGGCATCATTGATGCCGTCGCCGACCATCGCTACGGTGTTTCCCCGACGTTGCAGGGTGGAGATGATCTCCAGCTTGGTCTGCGGGGTAACAGAGTGCATCACGTCATCGATCCCGATCTGACGGGCGATGGCGCGCGCGGCGCGCTCGGTGTCGCCGGTGAGCATGATGCGCCGGGCTAGGCGGTCGTTGAGCTGACCGAGCACTGCAAGGGCATCTTCTCGTAGCTCGTCGGCAACACCGACGGTTGCGCAGACAAGGCCATCGATGCTGACGTAGATCGACGTCAGCCCATCTTCGGCGTCACGATCTGCTGCCTGCCGTATGGCATCCGGAATGATCAGCAGTGATTCGGTCATCATCGCCTCGTTGCCGATGCGCACGCGGTGGCCTGCTATTGTGGCCAGAGTGCCGCGGCCGGGAATGATGCGATGATCGCTCACGTCGAGGCGCTCGCTGCCGGATTCGTCACACCATGATGCAATGGCCCTTGCCAGAGGGTGTTCTGATCGATGTTCAAGGCTGCCGATCAGTGACAGCACGAGTTCTTGATGGGCCTTTGGATGGTCGGTCTGTGTGAAGCGCTGCACACGCGGGGTGCCTTTGGTTAGCGTACCGGTCTTGTCGAACACAACAGTATCAACCGTTGCCAGGCGCTCGAGACTTGCGGCCGTGGAGAACAGCACCCCGCGTTGTGCGGCGGTTCCTGTTCCAACGATAATGGCTGTTGGCGTGGCCAATCCGAGTGCACAGGGGCAGGCGATAACCAGGACGGAGATCGCGGCAATAAGGGGCTGCCCAGCAGGATCAATACCCGGAACAAGAAGAAGCCATGCAGCGTACGTCACGATGGCGATCAGAAGAACGATTGGAACGAACACGGCGCTGATACGATCTGCCAGCCTCTGCACGGGGGCCTTGCTGGCCTGAGCGCGTTCAACGGCACTGATGATCCCCGACAGGACGGTGCCGGCGCCGACGGCAGTAGCGCGGGCTGTGAACGATCCGTCGGTGTTTACTGAACCGCCGATGACTCGGTCGGAAACTGTACGTTCCACCGGGATGCTTTCACCGGTGAGCATCGACTCGTCGATCGATGTGCTACCTTCGATGATCGTGCCGTCGACCGGCACGCGCTCGCCCGGGCGGACAAGTAACAGGTCACCAAGCACGACGTCGCCCACGGGGATACGAGACTCCGTGCCGTCTCGCAGCACAACCGCATGGTTGGGATGCAAGCGCATCAGCAGCGAAAGCGTCTCGGCGGTGCGACTCTTGGCGCGCGACTCAAGCCACTTGCCAAGCAATACCAGTGTGATGATGGTCACCGCCGAGTCGTAGTATGCGCCGGCGTGCGCATGCATCTGCTCGGGTGAAGCCGTCATGATGCTGCTGATCACAAATGCAGATCCTGTGCCAAGAGCTACCAATGTGTCCATCGTTGCAGTCCGCCGTTTCAGCGCGTGGTAAGCCCCCTGAAAGAACATCCGTCCCGACCAGAGCACGGGCAAGGAGAGCAGAAAGAGCAGTTCATTCAGTCGATCGAGATGCCAACCCGACATGGCCGTCATCGCCAGTACGACCACGACAAGGCTGAACGGGGCGGCCAGTAACAGCGCCCGACGGTAAACGTGTGCCGGAGCATCGAGTCGGGCGAGGAATTCAGCAGTGGAAGATCGATCCCGCTCGGTGTAGATCGCCTCGACGCCGTATCCAGCTGTAACAACGGCTTGCCGAAGCATTGCCTCGTCGACGTCGGCGGCGAGCTCGACCTTGGCGCTGTTGGTTACAAGGTTGGCCACAGCCGAGTGGACGCCTGGTATGGACGCGAGTGCGGATTCGACCGCCGACACGCAGGCCGCGCAGTGCATGCCGGCGATATCGATCGTACGAGTCGTCACTTACCGGGCGTCGCTGCGCAGCTTGTCCTTGAACTGCTTCTTGAACTTTTCAACCTTCGGCCGCACGACAAAGGCGCAATAGGGCTGTGAGCCGTTCTGCTCGTAATAGTTCTGATGATAGTCCTCGGCCTTGTAGAAGACCGATGCCGAGGCGACCTCGGTAACGATCGGATCCGACCAGGTCTTCGACTCGGTCAGCTGACGGATATACTGTCGACTTATCGAGTCCTGCTCCTGACTGTGGGTGTAGATCGCGCTGCGATACTGCGTTCCGACGTCATTTCCCTGGCGGTTCAGCGTGGTGGGGTCATGGGCCGCAAAGAAGATCTGAAGGATATCCGCATATGAGATAACCGCCGGATCAAACGTCACCCGGCATACTTCGGCGTGACCCGTTGTGCCTTCGCAGACCTGCTTGTAGGAAGGATTTTCGACCGAACCGCCGGTGTATCCGCTTTCAACCGACACCACGCCGTCGACGAGCTCGAAGACGGCTTCGATACACCAAAAACATCCACCACCAAGGGTGGCTACTTCACGCTGCGTGCTGGCATTCATGTGGGCTGGTTCGTTTGAGGAAAAGGAAGGGGGCTGGTTGTTTGCCTCGGCGCAGCCGATCGCAGCCGCCATGGCGGCGAGGGCTGTCATGAGGCGGACAAAAAAGCGAGGTGATTTCATGATGCGGACCGTGCGATGCTAAAGCCAAGAAATGCCATCAGCATGCAGCCGATGGTCGTCAGAGCCAGATAGGCAAACATCATGGCGGGTGCATGACGTTCCAGCAGAGTCGTTGTTTCAACCGCGAAGGCCGAGTAGGTGGTGAACCCGCCGCAGAGGCCAGGGCCGAGGAACATCATCACCGGTCGAGAGAGGGGGCTGTCAGTCTGCCCACGTCCGACGACGTATCCCAGAAGCAGCGACCCGGCAAGGTTGACGATCAGCGTCGGCCATGCCAAGCCCCCTTCGCTAAAAGGGAGAAGCCCGACGAGATAGCGCAGTGCACTTCCGATGGCCCCACCAAAAATCACATAGATGATGTCCATGACCCGAAACATACGTTCATGCTCGGATATCTTTGCATTCATGAAAAACGCTGTTCTGATCCTCGCGCTACTCGCGGCCATCTTTCCCCTGCCCGCGCAGAACCATTTCATCCACACCAATACCATGGTGGACATACCGGGATCTGAGCCCCGGGAGCATCCTCTGGACGTTGAGCGAATGACGCTGCGTGTGCGCTTTGACCCGCCAAACGGAGTGGTATATGGAAGCGTAACGCACGTCTTCAGGGTGCTGCAGCCGCGTGTCGATTCGGTGGAGTTTGATGCCATCAAGATTCGCGTGCAGTCGGCTACCCTTGGCACGCGCTCGGTGCGGTACCGTTCAACGGATACGTCCGTGATCGCATACTTCGAGCCTGCGCTGACGTGGGACACGGCCGACTCGCTAACCTTCACATATGAGGCAACGCCGCGCAAGGGCATTTACTTCATCGGCTGGAACGACCCGAGCCGACGCATGCGCCGCCAGATATGGACGCAAGGCCAGGGCATTGATAATCGGCACTGGATCCCGATGTACGACGAGATGAATGACAAGATGATCACCGAGACGATCACCACCTTTGACGGGTCGTACGAAGTGCTCTCCAATGGCACGCGCCTGGGTGTGTCAGCAAATGCGGACGGGAGCAAGACATGGCACTACCGCATGACAAGGCCCCATGCATCGTACCTGCTGATGCTCGCCATTGGAACGTACACGATCACCGAAAAGCGATCGGCCAGTGGCGTTCCGATCTACCTGTATTCCTATCCGGAGCATCCGGAGCGCATTGACCCCACATACATGTACAGCGTTGAATCGATGGATTTCCTCGAACAGGAAATCGGCGTGCCGTATCCGTGGGAGTCGTACAGTCAGGTGCCGGTTGCTGACTACATCTTCGGCGCCATGGAGAATACGACGGCGACCATCTTTGGTGACTTTTCCCAGACGGACCGCCGAGGCTGGCTGGATCGTTCATACGTAGGTACGAATGTTCATGAGCTCACGCACCAGTGGTTCGGTGACCTTGTAACGGCGCGCAGCAATAAGTCTGTTTGGCTTCAGGAGAGCTTTGCCACCTTCTATCCCCATCTTTTTACGAAGCGCACACCCGCTCTTGGCGGCGAGGACGGTTATCAGTGGAGTCGTCGCGGCATGCACCGCAGTGCACTCAATGCTGCGGAAAACGACCGATTGCCGATCGTACATCCGTCACCCGGATCAGCAAGGATCTA
Organism: Bacteroidota bacterium; assembly: GCA_003488525.1. Classification (GTDB taxonomy): domain Bacteria; phylum Bacteroidota; class Ignavibacteria; order Kapaibacteriales; family Kapaibacteriaceae; genus UBA10438. Next base: position 26,992 of record DNLG01000117.1, read on the forward strand.
TCCGAAGGGGGCAAGTGTGCTCGATATGATGGCCTATGTCTTTGGTGACTCTGCCCTGCGTCGGGTGATCCGGCATTACACCATGCGCCACATGTATCAGAACGTCGAGACCAACGACCTGTATCAGTCATTTCAGGATACCCTGGGCGTGTCGCCGGAATGGTTCTTCGACCAGTGGCTCTACAAGGGCGGAGAGCCCCATTATCGGGTGAGTCATTCTCCCGGAAGTGCAATGATCTCGGGCAGCCTTACGCCATGCACGATGGTCACCATTGAGCAGATCCATCAGATGGATGCACTAACGGGGCTGTTCCGTATGCCAATCGATGTGGACGTCTACTACGCCGATGGTAGCTCCCGCCGACTTCGCACAGATGTTTCCAAGCAAGTCACTACGGTGCTCGTACCGAACCCCGGCAACAAGGCAGTTTCCTTTGTCCTGTTCGATCCGGGCTCATACATCCTCAAGAAGGTTTCATTTGAAAAGACCTGGCAGGAACGGCGCGAACAGCTGCAGCGAGCAGCGAATATGATCGACCGTTATGATGCGCTTGAATCCATGCGTGGTGAGACCGAACGAAACGATGAGCGACTCGGACTTCTCTCGGACATTATGATGAAAGAGTCGTTTCATGCCATGCGGTCGGAGGCGACTTCGCAGGCTGTGGAGATGGGCAATAGTGGGTATGCCAAGGCATGGGCCATTGCGGCCAAGGGGCTTGCAGACCCACATGTGGAGGTCCGCAGGGCCACGCTCAATGCCCTTGGGGTCGTGCCGAAGGAGCTTCGCGATGATGTCGAAACCATGCTTAAGGACTCATCATACTACATCATACAGACGGCGCTTGGCAAGCTCGCCCGTTCCTTTACATCGGATGTGCGCCGATTCACGTCGGCTGTAGCCGATACGCGAGGGCCACACGAACGCGTCCGTATTGTTCGCCTCGAACTCGAAGCCGAAGGTGGTTCTTCATCTGCTCTCAACGAACTATCGGACCTCTGCGGTCCGGGTTGGGAGTTCATCACACGACAGAACGCAATGGGTGCCTTGCGCCGTGTGGGTCGGGTTACGCCGTTGGCGGCCGGACACATGGTGGCGGCGGTGCTGAGTACCAATAATCGGCTGAGCGCCGTTGCCAGCGGCGTCATAAGCGCCCTATGCGAGCAGCCCAAGATCAAGCAGGAGTTTCGTCAAATAGTTGACCGACAACAACTTACGCCACAGCAGAAGGCGCTTTTACCATCGATCTATCGCTGATCGATAAAAAATTGGTTCGATTCTTGCTTCCTAAACCGCGTCGTTATGTGGACAACTGCTGAATTGTGGTTGTTTCAGATGCCGGCGTTGTCTATTTTCGACGGTCGTGTACCCGAATACGTTCCGGGAGCACGGCGCACGCACAACCACAGCAAATGAACATGATTCGAAATACTCATTCAACTCCAGGAGGAGCTATGCTTCGTACCAGTACAGCGTTTGTCGCCTTGCTTGCGGCATTGATCATCGGAGGCGCGTCGGCGATCGCACAACCGGTGGTCTCGATCGTCTCAAACCCTGCAAGCGCCTACGTTTGCTTTGGTGCCTCGCACAACCTGATCTGCATTGCCAATACACCGGCATCATCACGCACGACCTACCAGTGGTACCGTGACGGCGTGATGCTCAACGGACGCACTGGCAACTTCATGACGCTGAACATCTCGGACTATTCGAGCGGTGGCGTGTACACATGCGCGGTGACGGCAGAAGACACGGTGGCCTTTACAGGAACCACAACGGTGTTTTCGGAAGGCGCATCAGTCATGGTCGTGCGTGAAACGCAGATCACTTCTCACCCAACGTCTGTTTCCACCACAAAGGGCGGAACAGCGCATCTCATGGTCTCCGTCGAGGCCATTGGTGCTCCGCAGAACTTCGTGCCTAGTTATCAGTGGATGAAGCGTACGTGGAACACCACGACGCTTACCTACAATGACACGCCGATCAATGACAATGGCCGCGTCTATGGTTCACAGTCGTCGATCCTGACAATCACGAATGCCAATGATTCGGACACGACGGGTCTTTACGTCTGTGAAGTCACCGGTTTCTGCAAGGGAGCAATCAAGTCGCGAGTTGCTCGCGTGTTCATGCCAGCCGTTGCTGTGTCGAACATGACACCGAACCTCTGCCAGGGCGGAACACTTTCGCTGTCGTGTGACAACAATGTGTCATCGCTCCCTGAAGGTTCAGCCAGCTGCCAGTGGTTCAAGGGTAGCGCAAAGCTTGCTAATGGAAACGGTGTCACGGGTGCAACGGCCAACGTGCTGAAGATTGCAAACGTAACGGCCGCCACGGCAGGTGAGTATAGCTGCGTGGTCACGTATGGTTCGACGAACCTGCGCGTTGCTTCGAACCCGATCACGGTCACGGTTGGCGCAGAGCCATCGATCGTTCGCAATCCGGAAACAACGACGGCTTGCGAAGGTCAGGTCATGACGATGTCTGCTGTGGCTACCGGCGAAGGTCTGACGTTCCAGTGGATGAAGGGCTCTGAGATCCTGAAGGGTGAAACGGGAGCAACACTGTCGAAGGTTGTCACGCCAGAGGATGCAGGATTCTACAGCGTTGTCGTAAGCAACATGTGTGGTGTAAAGACCTCGCGCATCGCTGAGCTGAACATCGAGCCTCTTCCTGCCATTGAGTCACAGCCGAACGATGTAGCCTTCTCTGAAGGCGCACCGATCAGCTTCACGGTGATGGCCAAGGGTCGCAACATCTATGACTATCAGTGGTACCTTAACGGTGTGGCCATCGATGGCGCAACCAAGCAGACCTACACCGTTGCTAGCGCCAAGCGCAGCGATGAAGGCCAGTACTACTGCCAGCTGACGAATCTTTGCGGCACCGTCAAGTCACGTGTTGCCACGGCTTCCGTGGCCATGGGAGTTACCGACGATGTTGTCAGCGGCGGCTACATCATGAGCATTGCTCGTCCAAACCCAACGACTGACGTTGCAACCATCAGCTACACGCTGCCATCGGTTGAGACGGTTCGTATGGTTATCTCCGACCTGACGGGACGCGAACTCGCTACCCTGAGCAACGAAACGGTCAACGCCGGTTCGCACGCCGTAACGTTCAGTGCATCTGAGCTCAACGTCACACCTGGTGTGTACAACGTAACGCTGACGGCAGGAACGTTTGTTGCCACGCAGCAAGTGGTTGTGGTCAAGTAAGACCTCCGACGAAGACACCTATCACACAAACGGCGGCAAGGAGAGATCCTTGCCGCCGTTTCTCGTTTGCACGGTCGTGGGCGTTTACCTGATGAAGTCGCCTACCGAAGGTCGATCACTTCCCACCCCTTAGGTGGAGAATACCGAAAGCTAGCTGCGGTGAGCGAAGGATTGCGTTTGAAGCGTGAGATGGCATACGTGATTCGTGAGGGGCCGGAAGCTACCGTGATCTGCGTAACGGTGTAGGATGCATTGAGTGTGACGTCGAGCGATGTCACGTTTGCGATCACTGCCGCGGGCTCCGGAGCAGTCAAGCGCAGGATGGTCGAAGTTGCACTGCTCTGTACGACCTGAGACCGATACACCGACATGATCTCGAAGAACACGCGTTCCAGAGAAACGTCGGTGGAAAGGGGTTTGTACGTATTGATGACGACGCTCCGTGTGGAAGCATCGCCACTCCAGACCGTTTTGCCATCGCAGACAATTGTCCGTCCGGCAACTTCGATGCGGTACATTCCGCCCCTTCGAGCGCTGATCGAGCCGGACACGCCATCCGAGCCACTGAATGTCATTCTCAGCGAGTTGAGGGATCTGTACTTGGCGTGAAATGCCGCAAGAGCGTCGCTGGCCGACAGCTCGTGCGTACCAAGCGCAAGTAGCATGATGCCGACAGAAGCCGTCTGAAGGGTTGATCTCATAGAGGGTTGACTATCGAGGTGAAGAAACACGTGCACCTATCGGGCCTCGCAGACCGGAGTAACCGGTTAACTCGGCATCGATCGAACCGATAGGGATTTTGGTGCTGACCTTTACTGGGATGCGACGGTCATCATCGGAAAGCCACAGCAGGAGCTTCCCTTCAAACTTGAAGAGACTGCCGGACTTGATGACCGGCTCGACCAGGACGCAGCGAAAGGTACCGGCCTCGACCTCGACGTTCTGACGTCCGAGGACCTTGACGGCCAGATCATGGGTCTCTCGATCAAAGAAATTCTGCAGGTAGATGACCTCCCCGCGCTTGTAGCGCGACAGATCGAGGGCGCGGATGTAGTAGAACGCCGACACGATGTCGTGCACAAACACCGGGATCGGGAAATTCCCCTCGGTAGTCGTGGCAAGTTTGGCGACATGGTCGAACGATGCCGAGAAGTCCTTGTGAAAGCCCCCTTCTCGGATACTCTGCTCGAACTTCCAGGGGAAGATGCCGTCGATGTCGACGAGCGTGCGATACCTATCACGCACGCGGTAGAGAAAGTCCAGCGATTTCAGTGAAGCCACCTCAAACCGCACGTCATAGCAAGGTCTGCCAGAGACCATCACCGGCTGCTTGCCGATAGCAAACTGGGCCGTGCCGGCTTTGATGAACTTGTATCCGACGCTGTATTCGAGGCGCTCGCCGAGACCAAACGCCTCGTTGGCAATGTGTCTGAGCGGTGGCCGGTCGTCGTCTGCCTGCAGCAGGAGCGCTGCAGAAAGAACAAAAGCCGCGATGGTGATGGGGCGAAACACGCGTCAGAAAGGACGGACCGCGTGGGAGCGTCGTGTGCCAGCAGATTGAATAGTGGGCCCGGCCGGATTTGAACCAGCAACCAACGGATTATGAGTCCGCTGCTCTAACCGTTGAGCTACGAGCCCGTGGCTGACCGCTTGATCAGTTGAAGAGTCCAACGAAGACACCGATCTGTGCGCTCAGACCCTGCAGACTGATGCTGGAAGGCACGTTCAGAGCCGTTCCGTAGGTGTTCGCCGACCAGTCAGACGTTGAGACCGGCACAGTATAGCTGGCCTGAGCACGCAGGTTGAGAAATGGTGTTACGGCGTATTCGATCGAGAGTCTTGGAAGCACGCAGAGCGAGCTCTGTTCGAGGAATACCTGTGAGCTCGCCGTCGAATCACTTGCCCAATCGTAGGAGCCGCTGATCGTAGACGATGTGATCGTTGAGTACCCCCATGTGGCCCCCACCCCCGGAACAATCGCCAGCTTGGCCGTAGGGACGATCGCATAGTCGATGTGGATTGACCGCGTTGAGATCGCGTAATCGAGACTTTTCTTGACCCCACCACCGATGCTGACAAGGTCCTTGACCGAGCTGACGGAGCCAGATAGCCACGAAAAGCCCAATCGAACGTTCGGCACAAAGCCGACGGCGGTGAAGAACTCCGCACCTGCCAGGAGAAAAGGAGAGCTCAGCTCGTCGAGCTGCATGTTTGCTGCGCGAGAATTGAGATCGGTAACGTCCGGTGTGTACAGAGAGAACACCGGTCCGATGCCAATCGAGGAATAGGCGACGGTTTCCTCTGGTAATGGCTCCTCGTCAAAGCTCAGCTCGTCCAGCCGATCGTCCTGCGCCGAAGCACAGACGATGCTAAACATGGTCATAAGTACGATGGCAAATGGCCGAAACATGATGACGACTCCATAAATGATTGACTGCGAAGATACGGGGCTCCGTAGTTTCGTCGCCATGAAGATCGTTGCAGTGATCCTTGCTGGCGGACTGGGTGTGCGGCTCTGGCCGCGGGGCACCGAGAGAAAGCCGAAGCAGTTCGTTCATGCCATCGGTGAAGGGACGCTCATCCAGAACACCGTAGCGCGACTGCAGCCGTTGGTTAACCTTACCGACGTCCACGTTGTCACCACGGTCGACCTTCACCACCACATTCTTGACCAGCTGCCGATGGTAGCGCCGGAGCGCATCATCAGCGAGCCGTTTGGACGCAACACCGGTCCGGCCATTGCACTCTCGGCCGCCGAGATCGAGCAACGTTACGGTCCGGATGTTGTCATGGTCATCCTGCCGAGCGACCACGTCATAAGCAACATCCGCGAGTTTCAGGTCGTGGTGGACATGGCAAGTACGGCGGCAGTGGCAATGGACTGCATCATGACCATTGGAGTGATGCCCACCCGACCCGAGACCGGATATGGCTACATCCAGGTCGGCGATGCAATGACCAGCGATAACCCCGTTCTGCGCGATCACGTAAAGGGCGTACGTAGCTTCGCCGAAAAGCCTGATGCGGCCACGGCACAGCGCTTCATCGATGCCGGTGACTTCGTGTGGAACAGCGGCATCGTGGTGGGCACAGCAAAGGCCATCAATCGTGCGGTCGAACAGTACATGCCCGATCACGCCCCCTTGCTGCGCCAGTGGCAGCGACGGGGTCAGGGGGCTGACCACAACGAACTGCTCGAATCGCTCTACAGGCAGATGAGATCCGTCTCATTCGACGTTGCCGTTCTTGAGCGCGATCCAACCATCGGTGTTGTGGAGGGTTCCTTTGGCTGGAGCGACCTTGGAACGTGGGATGAGCTCTATCGCATGTCGCTCAAAGACGGGAAGAATAACGTCATCGAAGGAAACGTCACCACCGTGCGAACCACGAATAGTCTCGTCTCTGCGGGGTCGGGACGACTTGTCGGAGTAGTGGACGTTGATAATCTGATCGTGGTCGAGACAGAGAACTCTGTGCTCGTGTGCCGGCGCGGTCTGACAGAAAATGTCCGCGACCTTGTTGAGCTTCTGCGTCGACGACAGATTTCAAAGCACTTCTAGCCCCCTGTAATCATGCGTCTCTTCACACTGCTGCTGTTCGCCTGTGCTGCCATGACGGCTGTCGTGCAGGTGCATGCTCAGCAGGGGCGGATGGCAGACTCTTCGGCTCAGGCCTTGCGAGACGTGCGGCGTCAGATCGAACGCGATCGGCGGGCGTCGGATAGTCTGCGCGCGCAGTGGGACCGTCAGTGGCGAATGAGCGACAGTCTTCGCGTTGAGTCCATGCTTGTTCGCATGCGAAGCGACTCGCTGCGCAAGGCCGTAACCGCTGCCGAACGTCGGGAGCTGGAGCTTCTGCAGGCGCTTACAATGCAGGATACTTCCGAGCCTGCGCAGAAGGGTCTCGCAGATACGTCATCAGCTGTTGTGACAAAGCGCGACAGCCAGATCGTGGCCAGTGCTACGCGCGCCACGAGGATGCAGCGCGTGCCCGCTGGTCGCACAGTGAGCGACTCGCTTACAGCACTGATCATGCGTCGTGATTCTGACACGGGGACGGCCTCGTACTATGCCGAGGCCTTTCACGGGCGTCGCACATCGAGTGGTGAGATCTTTGACATGCATGATAGAACCTGCGCGCATCGCTGGCTCCCGTTCAACACGAGACTCGTGGTGACCAATCTGGCCAATGGACGTGAGGTGGTGGTGCGGGTGACCGATCGCGGACCCTGGAAGAAGACCAGGATCATCGACCTGTCCAAGCAGGCCGCCATCGATCTGGATATGATCAGGGCCGGCACGGCACGCGTCAGTCTCCGAGTTGTCGATGACGCCATTGAGCCGATACAGATTGACTCGACAGGGAGTCGGTAGCGAACGTTTCTGAGGGGCGCGCTCTTAGCAGAAGGGGATCTTTACCACTTCAGCCGGGAACGTTGTTCCACGTGCGGCGACGTCGATCGTTGTTCCTGGTGCAGCAAGTGCCGTTGGAACATACCCGAGCCCGATCCCGACGCCGAGTGTTGGCGACTGATTGCCACTTGTGACGATGCCAACGCTCTGTCCTTCGTGACTGATCGCATAGCCGCTGCGAGGGATGAGCTTTTCGGTGAGCATCTTGAAACCCACCAGCTTGCGCTTTGGGCCATGCTCTTTCACAGCGGCGATCACATCGCTGCCATTGAACGGACCCTTGGCGAGCTTTGTGATCCACCCGAGTCCGGCTTCGATCGGATTGGTCTCGTCGGTAATGTCGTTGCCGTACAGGCAGTAACCCTTTTCCAGTCGGAGGGTATCGCGTGCTCCGAGTCCGATCCACGCTATGCCATGCTCAGCACCTGCATCGAACAGGGCCTTGACAACTGATTCGGCAACGGCCACATCGCCGGTGAAATAGAGCTCAAAGCCGATCTCCCCGGTGTAACCCGTGCGCGAGAGAATCATCGGCACTCCGGCGAGTGTGCCTTCGACAAATCCATAGTACTGGATCTCAGAAAGATCCGTTGAGGTCAGCTTCTGGAGGATCTCGATGCTCTTCGGCCCCTGCACGGCCAGCAGGCTATAGTCGTCGCTGCGATCGACGAGTTCGACGTTGGCAAATCCTTCGGCCTGCTGACGTACCCAGGCCCAGTCTTTGTCGATGTTCGCTCCGTTCACAACAAGCATATAGGAGTTCTCGGCCAGCATGTAGACCAGCAGATCGTCGACCAGGCCGCCGTCAGGGCGGGGAAGCGCCGAATACTGAGCCTTGCCCGGTGTCAGCTTTGAAGCGTCATTCACTGTGATCTTCTGGATCAATGCCAGCGCATCCGTGCCGGTTACGAAGAACTCGCCCATGTGTGAGACATCGAAGATCCCGACGCCACTGCGAACGATCTTGTGTTCGGCGATAATGCCCGTCGGATACTGGATGGGCATTTCGAACCCGGCGAACGCGACCATTTTCGCGCCGGCGGCAAGGTGGAGGGCGTGGAACTTCGTCGTCTTCATGTCGTACCTTCGTAAAGAGAATTGCGAATATAACCAGCCACGGCTCCAGGGAGTTTCTGCATGACCTCGCGACGTTCAATGCTGCGCTCGCTCGCGGCACTCGGCCCGACCGCGCTCTTTGCCTCTGATGCATTGGCAGAGGTGACCCGCTCGTTGCCTTCGGCACTGCCGAATGTGCCTCCCGCGCTGGTGGCATCCGATGAGGATTTCTGGGTGACGGTCCAGCAGGCGTTTGATGTGGACCGGTCGATCATCAATCTCAACAACGGCGGCGTGTCCCCCTCGCCCCGTACCGTTCAACAGGCCTTTCGGCGCTACACGGAACAGGCCAACAACATGCCGGCCTATGAGATGTGGCGTCATCAGGAACCACAGGTTGAGACCATCCGTGAGGGGCTGGCGGGAATCTTCGAGGTCGACCCAGAGGAGATCGCCATTACCCGTAATGCCAGTGAGGCCCTAGAGACTCTCCAGCTGGGCGTGCCTCTCGAACGGGGCGATGAGGTGCTGACAACAACGCATGACTATCCACGTATGCTCACGACTTGGGATCAGCGTGCTCGACGTGATGGGATCGTCGTCAAGAAAGTGGGCTTTCCGACGCCCCTTCGCCGACGTCAGGACATGGTCGATGCTATTGAAGCAGCGATAACACCGCGCACCAAGGTCATCCACATTTCTCATGTGGTGTTTCTCACTGGACAGATCCTGCCCGTGCGCGAAGTCTGCCGTCTTGCAGCGAAGCGCGGCATCCGGTGTTTCGTCGATGGGGCACACTCGTTTGCGCATTTCCCCTTCACCCAGAAAGATCTCGAGTGTGAGTATTTCGGAACGTCACTGCATAAGTGGTTTCTGGGTCCGATCGGTACCGGTATGCTCTACGTCAAGAAGGACCGCATAGCCGACATCTGGCCGCTGATGTCTGCGCCCAAGGAGATGGACACGAACATCCGCAAGTTCGAAGAGATCGGTACGCACCCTGCCGCGATGCACAATGCTCTTATAGAGTCCATTGCCTTTCACCGCGCCATGGGTATCGAGCGCAAAGCGGCACGCCTGCGATACCTGCACAGCGTGTGGACAGATCAGCTCGAGAAGTACGAGACTGTGCGCTTTCTGACGAATATCAAAGACGATGACAATCAGTGCGGACTGCGTCTGGTGCACGTCGAGGGAACCGATCCGGGCAAGGTCTCGAACTACCTCCTGGAGAAGCATCGGATCTTCACCGTCTCGATCGGGCATGAAGACTTTAAGGGGCTACGTGTAGCCCCTTCCGTCTATACGACTGTCGATGAGATGCAGCGCTTTGCCAAGGCCATGAGCATCATTGCCCGCGGTGAGGCTGGC
>DNLG01000117.1:37286-43289 GCA_003488525.1 Bacteroidota bacterium
AGTTCATTCTCAAGCGTGCGCGTCTGGTGAAACCGGTCCTGGTCGCGGACGAAGCTGGCCATGATCTCAAGATGCCATGGTGGTAGCAGCGTCACATGCACCCCCTCGTCCCAGTCGAATGATCTCAAGTGCGCCCCCTGACCTCTCATGAGGCGTCGGAGATTCTCCAGCAGGTCGCCGATAAAATCAGCAATGTCCGCCTCGTCGGTCACCGACAGCAGCACGTGCAGATGATCCTCTCGGGCATGCGTCGCGGTACACTCAAGCTTGTGCTTTCGAGCTGTCAAATCGATGGTCTGTTCGAGAATGTGCTTCACGTTCGGGGGTATCATTGAGTCCTGACGTGGTATGAGAATAAGGTGCAGACCCAGTCCTTTGTAGCCATGCATGGCATGCTCCCGCATAATTGTGATGAAACCGGTGGTTGTTTCAGTCGATGTGACGACCAGGGGGCGAAACGTGACATGCAGCGCAGTTGCCGCATGATGCCGAACTCTGCTGGTGCGTAGATTGCGGCCCCAAACACACATGCCTGGCATGCCGGACGTGTTTGGTACCCAGTATCTTTCGAGGAGGCACGTGATGCTTGGACTACTGCGCTCGTTGATGGGCGGATCAAATGATGAACTTGACAACGTCCTCAAACAGGGGGCCGTGGTGATCGATGTCCGCACGCGGGCAGAGTTTCAGGGCGGACACGTGGCAGGCTCAAAGAACATCCCGCTGGCTGAGATCGCCGAGGGTCTCAAGGGGCATCCACCGTCGAAGCCGATCGTGTTTTGCTGTGCCTCGGGCGGACGAAGCGGCCAGGCCACGTCCTATGCTGTGTCGAAGGGTTTGACTGCCGTCAACGGTGGACCCTGGACAAACGTTAACAGAGCCATTCAGAATCTTAATCAGGAGAAGTGAAATGTTGCGTTCCGCATTCCTGACAGCTCTTGTTGCCGTCGCAATTGCTGTTACGGCCGCTTGTGCCCAGTCCTATTCCGACGCTGATATCGCCACCGTGAAGAAAATGGTTGCCAAAGGTGATGTCGTCGTCGTCGATGTGCGCACGCCCGAAGAGTTCCGGGAGGGACATCTCGACAAGGCCATTCTTGCCAATATCAACGACCCATCGTTTGATGCGAAGATCGCCTCGATCGCCAAGGACAAGAAGGTGTTGGTGTACTGTGCGGCAGGCGGCCGAAGTGCCCGTGCGAGCAAGATCATGAGTGAAAAGGGCTGGAAGAATGTCACCAACATGAAGGGTGGCTTCAATGCTTGGTCGGCTGCGGGCTACCCGAGCGTCAAGGGCGACAAGTAACATACAGCCCCATGCTCACCCTTACGCTCAAGCCGCGCGAGGAGCGCCGTCTTCGCGACGGGCATCTGTGGGCATTCCGTGACGAGCTTGTGGCGGTTCCTCAGGCCGAACCGGGAGAGCTCGTGCGCCTTGTGGCGCATGATGGATCGTCGCTGGGTACGGGCTTCTACAACCCCCTTTCGAAGATCGCGGTGCGTCTACTAGGGGGCGAGGTGGACGTTGCCGACGCCGACTTTTTCTATCGCCGTTTTACCAGTTCCAAAGTCCTTCGCCAGAGGTTTCTTGGTCAGGAGGAGGCGTACCGGCTTGTCTTCGGCGAAGCCGACATGCTCAGTGGTCTGATCGTTGACGTCTATGGTCAGACGATCGTCATTCAGATGCTTTCGGCAGGTATGGATCGGCGAAAAGCTGAGATCGTCGATGCGCTTCGCCGGCTCTATCCCGATGTGTCGGGAATAATCGAGAAAAACACAGCGCAGACGAGGGTCAAGGAAGGCCTCGTACTGGTCGATGCCGTGGTCTGGGGTGAAGTGCCGGAGGTGGTGCTTGTGCAGGAAAATGGACTCAAGCTTGAACTGCGTCTGCTCACGGGACAGAAGACCGGCTATTTTCTCGATCAGAAGTTCAACCGCCGCGTTGTCGGCTCGCTATCGCGTGACCGGCAGGTCCTTGACTGTTTCTGTAACGTTGGTGGCTTCGCGCTCAATGCGGCACAAGGGCATGCATCTATGGCTTTGGGCGTAGACTCGTCCGAATCGGCCATCAGCAGTGCGATGCGACACGCCGAGATAAACGGGCTCGACAATTGCCAGTTTGTCAAGGCCAATGTCTTTGATCTGCTACGCGAGCATATCGAGCAGGAGCGGGTCTGGGACATGGTCATCCTCGACCCACCCTCGTTTGCCAAATCCCGTTCGGCCATTCGCGGTGCGCTTGCCGGGTACTCTGAGTTGAACCGCAGTGCTCTGAAGCTTCTGCGTCCCGGCGGTTTGCTCGTTTCTTCCTCATGCACTCAGCTTGTCAGCGAGCACGACCTGCTCGATATCCTCTATCGCGAGTCTGCACGAATCCGAAAGCGTCTGCGTCTTGTGCACCGCGGTTCGCAGGCTCCCGATCACCCGGTCCTGCTCTCCATGCCAGAGACACAGTACCTGAAGTTCCTGGTCTTTGAAGTGATCGGCGATCCGTAATTTCTTGATACGGGGCTGACATGTTAGAATTTGAATACGAAGACAACGACAATGACGAACAGGACCGACGGGATCTCGACGAGACCCTGAAGCGGTTCCGTGAGTCTGTGCGCAGTGGCAACTGGCAGCAGGGCGCACCCACACCCGATGCACTCGAATCGATCGTTCAGTACTGCCTCGAAACCAACAAGTTTGATGATGCTCTGACGTTCTCTCTGCTATGGGTAGAGAAAGCCCCATACGCCTCCGATGCATGGCACAAGCTGGGGATGGCCTATGGTAGCCAGAACCGCTGGACTGAGGCGCTTGAGGCCTATGACCGGGCCATTTCTCTCGATCCGGTTGACACGGAGATACTCGTAAACCGTGGCATTGCTCTTGAGCAGCTCGACCGGCTCGAAGAGGCCATCGCCGTTGTAGAAGAGGTGCTTGCGGCCGACCCGTCGAACCTTGACGGACTTTTTACCAAGGCCCTGATCCTGCAGAAGCGTGGCCGTTATGACGAGGCTATCAGGATCTTCGGCTATCTGGCACGCCAGACCGGCTACGAGCGCGACGCATTGTTCGAATCGGCCATCTGCCACGAATCGCTCGAGCAGTACGCGGAGGCAATCTCTGTGTATGATCAGCTGATCGACATGCATTCATACGATCAGAACGCCTGGTTCAATCGTGGCGTCATCTGCGGAAAGAAAGGGGCTTACCGGGATGCCATCCGTTCATACGACATGGCAACGGTAATCGACGATGACTTCGTGAATGCCTGGTTTAACATGGGCAATGCCTATGCACACCTCGGCAGGTCGAAGGAAGCTATCGAAGCCTATCGTCAGGCCCATCGGGCCGACCCATCGGACATTCCCGTGATCCATAATCTGGCCTCGTCCCTCGAGGAGGCCGGTGACTTCCGTGCTGCAATAGAGATGTTCACCAAGGCTCTGGCCATGGATACGTCGCATGCACAGTCGTTTTATGGTCGCGGCACCTGCTACGATGCCCTGGAAATGCATTCCGAAGCGCTGGCCGACTACGAAGCGGCTCTGGCTCTCGAGCCGGAGTATGCTGATCTGTGGTATGCCAAGGCTGACGTCCTCTTCAACCTCCGACGTGTGGAAGACTCTCTTGAGGCCTACAGACGTGCACTCGAGTTGCAGCCGGATGATGCCGAATGCTGGTACGATTACGCATCCACGCAGCTCGAAGCCGGTAACATGCTCGAAGCCCTCTTGGGATTCAACCAGTGCACGCGTCTCTTGCCGCATTGGGCAGAGGCCTACTTTGCCACTGCGAAAACGCTTTGTGCTGCCGGACAGCCGGCCACGGCAGTGCCGTTTCTGAAGCGGGCCTTTGAACTTGACTCCACGAAATGGGATGAGTTTACGTCAGAGTTCCCGCTCATCGCAGGCCCGCTTGGAATGGAATACCTGCTCGATACTCTAAACGAATCAAAGGAAGAGTCATAATGCCATACGATCCAATGCTAGTGCAGCCGATGCGTGAGGAACTCACCACACTCGGTGTTCAAGAACTTCTCACCGCCGCCGATGTCGATGCCGCAATGGCTCGTCCGGGCACGACAATGGTCGTGGTGAACTCCGTCTGCGGCTGTGCCGCCGGTGGCGCCCGGCCAGGTGTTGCCCTGGCACTGAAGCATGAAAAGAGGCCCGACCACGTGGTGAGCGTTTTCGCTGGCCAGGATCTGGAGGCCACTGAACGCGCCCGGTCCTACTTCACCGGCATGCCCCCTTCAAGCCCGGCCGTCGCTCTTCTTCGTGATGGTCAGCTGATCGGCTTTATGCCACGCCACCATATCGAGGGGCGCTCTCCGGAGATGATCGCTGCCTCATTGACTTCGGCGTTTGATGAAGTCGTAGTGCAGTAGCCGAAAAAGAAATCTGCTGAACATAAAGCGACATTTGTGATGTGTCTTGTTGTTAAGGCTGTCGCAAATGTCGTTTATCTTTTTCTTGTAAAGCAAGTAGCAATTGCGAGAATTGATACGGTATCCAACAAAGTCGTTTGATTCTATTCAAAATGGAGTAAGAAGGGGTAAGTATTGTAATCCGCAAGTAGCATATACAGTTGTAGTCAGGCAAAAATCAAATTAAGAGCAATGAATTGACTATTTCAAGTCATGATAAGAATAACAATGCAAGAGAATTCATATAATCAAACAATAGTGTCAGTATCGCGACTCAATAATAAAATAAAACGCATCAAGACTCATATTTCTCATCAAGAATCATGGTCCAGGCATCGATCAGCGCATCGGCAACGCGGTGATCCGGCAGAATATCGGCGACCATTGCGTGGAATGCCGGTCCATGATTGAAGTGCACAAGGTGGCAGAGTTCATGAACAATGATCCCTCGGATGCAGATGTCCGGCGTGCGGATGAGATGCTCGTTCAGAGTGATGAGCCCACTGGCGCCGCATAGCCCCCAATTGCGGCGCATTTTCCGCATTGAGAAGCCCGAGTATCGAAGGGCCGACACGCCCAGGTGAGGTAGAAACTCGTTGATCACCCTGCCAAAGTGCGATTCTGCCTGACGTCGCTGCCAACGGGCCAGCCACTTGTGCGCATTTGCTTCGGTCACCTCGGGCGGCAGGATCACATCGGCGTCTTGCCAGCCCCAGGACAGCAGATCGCCACGCAGATACACCTGCCGGGGGGAGGTTCGCGGCGGGATCATGCTTCGACGGGCGCGAGCCTCACAGATCTTCTTGACGATCCACTGTTGATTCTTCTGAACGAAGAAATCGATCGCCTGAGCGTTCATCGAAAGGGGAGCCCTCACGACGACTGCGGCCGATGGCTCGACCTTGACCATGACTGTTCGACGTCGGCTCCGGACCAGGCGATAGGTGATCTTCTCCTGAACGGGTAACATTTTGGCCAAACTTCGGTTAGTTTTCGGTGGTGAACCGTGAATTCAGCGAATATACCGACAGTGAACTCTTCGCCTTGTTGCGCAGCGACAAGAGGGAAGGGGCGTTTGCGGAGTTGTATTCGCGGTTCAGCCCGAACGTTTTTGCCTACTGCATGCGCGTTCTCGGAAGTCGGGATGCTGCCTACGATGTCTTCCAGGAAGCCTTTATGCGGCTTTACCAGACCGCCGATAGAATGGAGCATCTGGAGAACGTACGCGGTTACACGCTGGCGATCTGTCGCAATCTGTGTCTCAATGAAAAGAAACGGGTGAGTTCACAGAATCTGCAATTCGAAGATGCTGTTTACAACCCGGGCGTATCAAGAGATGCAGAACGGAGTGAGATGCTGCAGCTGATCAACATGGCAATGGAGCTGCTGCCCAGTGACATGCGGGAGATCTTCGTGCTTCGTGAGTACGACGGGCTTTCCTACAATGAGATCAGTGCACTGCTGAACATCAAACTCGATACGGCCAAGGTTAGGGTGTTTCGTGCTCGGCAACGGATCAAAGAGATACTTCAGCCGTATCTGAATGAGCTATGAGAAGAACATTACTGGGTACTGGGTACTGGGTA
>DNLG01000117.1:43494-48899 GCA_003488525.1 Bacteroidota bacterium
GATGACAGATGACGGATGACCGATGACCGATGACGGATGACGAAAAGGAAAACAACATGCAACATGAACAACTGATTAACGACTTGCTGGACGGTGAGCTTGACTCGACCGGGGAGGCGACGTTGTTTGGACAGTTAGCGAATGACTCGGAGTTACGCTCCGAGTTCATGCAACAGCTGATGATCCGCAATGCCGTGCAGAATGACCGTGCGACTCTTGTGCCACCGGTACCACTGACAAGCGCAGTGTTTGCCGGGCTTGGTTTTGCAGCACCTATCGCCGGTGCGGCTGCCGGGGCGGCAGCGCTCACCCACTCGGGTGGATTTATGACCACCTGGCTGGCCAAGCTTGGCATTCCGCTATTGGCGGCCCTTGCATCGGCTGGAATCACTCTTGCTGTGATGACCAATGCGGAAGGTGCAGACTCAGGGATCGGTTCGGTTTCGGCAGCGTCCCAACAGTCTTCAGCCTCGGGGCAGCCCCCTTCAAACGAGTCGCCAGATCACAGCATGGCGGTGACCACACCGCGGAACGTCCACAGTCAAGAGCCAGTGGGCGAAAGGGTTACCGAGCGCGTTGTTGAACGGATCGTAGAGCGTGTGTCGCCGGTAGACGCGAGGCTAATGAGCGAGAATGAGAACTTGCGCCGGCAGGTAGCAGCGCTGCAAGCCGATAATGCATCACGTCAGGAAGAACGCATTCCATCAGAGGAGATGTTGCCGGTTGTACCGAGTGCGTTCACTTCCACAATTGATATTCGACGCGCGGAAAGCGATCGTGTGCTTCTTGCCGAGCGACTAACGCCCATTAGTGCTCCGATGCACGTTCCGTCGTTCTCTTTGAACGTGCGTGGGCTCAGTGGACAGTCAGGTGCACTTGCCGTGACGCCGCAGACCGGTTGGTACGATAACCTCTCACTTGCCATGCTGTACCGCATGTCGCCGTCCGATGCCGTTGGTGTGGAGATCGGTTCGGAGTCCTTCCCGATGGTCTTCAGCGGCATCAGAAGCCAGCAGGAGGTTCGCTTTGAGATTCAGCCCCTTGTCACGTGGGCTGGTCTCAGCTACCGACATGTCTTCCCCGAGATCGGCACGAGTGGGTTCAGCCCCTTTGCACAGGCACTCGTTGGGGGAACACAGTTCGGGCCCATCGGACGTGGCTCCGTCGGTGTGATGTACTCACCGGTTGGTCCGCTGTCCTTCATGCTTGGCATTGAGGGCTCTGCACTCGGTTTCACCCATCAGAATCAATGGTTTACTTCCTCCAAATACGGCTTCACCTATGGTGTTGCCGTTCGACTATAATGAACACGACGACACTGCCATTATCCATGAAACGCTTCACCACCACCGTCATCGGTATGATCATTCTTGCCCTCCTCATGGGGCTTGGTGCTACCTCGTGTACGTCGCCACTTGATACCGATGCTAATCGCAAAGAGACCCCAGTCACGCCAGCGCCAAAGATCACGCCTGCGTCCTATAAGGTCGAGTTTTCCACCGCTTACGGTTCAATGGTCGTCAAGGGGCTCCCCACGATCAAGATCGACACAACCGCCGATCCGATGCGTTTCTGGTTTGACATTACCATGGAGGCATCAGACACGACCGGGAAAGCGCCTCTTATGCATGGATTCCGGCTGCGGCTTGATTCGGCGGCCGGCGACGGAATGATCATTCCTCTAGTTCAGGGCCAGGTGCAGATACGTGCTGATTTTGGTCAGAACTGGGGCAACCTGCAGACGTATCCATCGGATGCAAGAACCAATACTGCTTCCATTGTGATCGCTGAGCATCCTCGGCAAGCTGGTAAACCCCGCGTGGTCACGATCACGCTGTACATTTTTGTCAACAAGGACAACTACTTCAGTCCTGCTCGGCAGGAGCAAGTGCTCGGCACGTTTACACTTACGCTCTAAAACGGGGGGGGCTGTAACCTTTCTGTCCCCTAGGGAATCATCCCTCGTCCCACATGCGCTGCACGCTGCATGTGGTCCGATCACGCAATTTCGTTACCATTTACTGAGGAGAGTCGCGATGAACTATTCACGAATATTTCAGCATCTGCTCAGCACGATCGTGCTGTTTGTCGGGATGCTATCACTGCAGGCCCAGGTACGACTTGTACCGACGGATGTAAAGGCCGTCCAGGGGCAAAGCAATACATCCGTGGTCATCACATGGACAGGTGTTGATGGCGCGGATGCCCCGATGAAGTATTACGTCTATCAGGCCTCGGGTGTCACCGAGGACATGTCGAAGTTCTCGCGTATTGCCACGGTTCCGCATTCGGCGAATATCCGCGATAACCGCTACTCGTTTGTTGCGCAGGTTGCCAGTGCTGGCACGTACACGTTCTACGTCAGTGGATACTGGGCAAACGGTGAAGGCGGCCGCTCGGCGATCGCAACGGTTGAGCTCACCAAGGGCGAAACACCGGTGATTCGTTTCACGTCCGTTCCGGTGGGCTCGGCCTCATTGGGCAAGGAGTACTCATATCAGACAAAGGTTGAGACTTCGGCATCGGGACCTGTGACCTACAAGCTGCAGACCAACGCGTCGGGTATGACCATTTCTGATGGAGGCAAGATCACCTGGGCCGAGCCGAAGGCCGGTCGCTTTGAGGTAACGGTTCGTGCCGCTGTCAAGAAGGATGGTAAAGAACATGAGGCCAAGCAATCCTATGTTCTGACTGTCAGCGATGGCAAAGACGGCGTTTTCAAGTTCCTCACTGAGCCTGTAAAGGTTGGCGTTGCCGGTCGTACATATACCTATCCAGCCCGTGCAGGCGTTGTCAATGGAAATGCGGTCGTCACCTATGAACTGGTTGCCGGTCCGAACGGAATGTCCATCGATATGAACTCAGGCCTGCTCAAGTGGGAATCACCCGTTGCCGGACGCTATGAGATCGTTATCGCCGCCATCGCCGTTATCAATGGCGAGCGCACTACGATCAAGCAATCGTTTGTACTCGAGATCAAGGAAGGCGAAACACCGAAGAAGGGTTGTTCGAAGATCTTTGGTACGATCACGTATGATGATCCAAGTGCTGGTGGAAAGCTCGAGGGTGTTGTTACAGCGTGGCGCCTTCAAAAGGTCACCCGCGAAGGCAACAGCTCGGAGGTTTACCAGCCGGTATACAAGGCTGAGATCAACTCCGACAGAAAGTACTTCCTCTATGTGCCTGAAGGCACGTACAAGCTCCGCATTGAAGGTCGGAACTTCTTTGCCGAGTGGCATGAGAACGTGACCGAGGTTTCGGAAGCGAAGGATGTCACGGTGGTCTGCGATGCAATTACAGAGATCAACTTTGCCGTCACACAGCGTCCGGAGCCCGTGCTTGTGGTTGTTGAAGGACGCGTCTATGACGCCGCCACAGACGAAGCTGTCAAGGGCTTTGTTGTCTTTGAAAGTCGTAGCAAGGAGAATAGTGCTGCCGACGATCGGTATCGCTCAGTCGTTGCTGAGGTTCGTGCCGACGGTACCTATGAAGCGAAGGTGCAGTCCGGTGTGGGCTACATCGCAATGGTTCGCCCGGCTCCGACGAAGGACCTGCCAAATGCTTCGCAGTACCTTGCCGAGTTCTGGGAAAACACCAATGATGCTACAAAGGCAACGGTTCTGAATGTTACCGAGAACACCAAGAACATTGACTTCCCGATGGACAAGCGTGTTGCTCGTAACAACGGCTTTACGGGAGCCATGAAGAACTTCTACACTGGCGCGCCGGTCGTTGGTAAGGTTGTGGCGCATCGTGTTGTGACCCGCACCAACGATAAGGGTGATACGGTGCTCAACAAGATCACGGCGGTGACGGTTGAGACCAACTCGGACGGTGGATTCATGTTCACAGACCTCGAGCCGGGTGAGTACGTTGTGCTTGGTCTTCCTGCCGGACGTCCGTTCGTGCCGGGTTGGATGGTGACTGGTCAGAAGGCCGTCACAGAGTGGGGTAAGGCACAACGCGTCGGCGTTAGCGATGTAATGGTCGCCATGGTTTTTGACATCAATCTCGACACCGTCAAGTCCGAGCGTGGTAAGGGTCGCGTCCGTGGATTCGTTTACGACAAGCGCGGCGGCATTGTCAAGAAGGAGAGCGATAAGGTTCAGCAGTCGGCCGGCGTTCCGGGTACGCTCGTGGTTGCCCGTGACGAAGACGGAACGATCATCGACTTCAGCCTTGCCGAAAACGAGGGAGCGTTCGATCTGACGAACCTGGCTGTCGGTACGATGACCATCACGGCTGATCGTTTTGAGTTTGAGCCAACCGTCCAGACAGTCGACATTGATGCAAGTACGCCTGAGCGCGTTGTGTCGATCGGTCTGCGACCAAGCACAGCGAGCGTCGATGTGCCGCTGAACGAAGTGGGCTCAACGCTGAACCTGTGGCCGAATCCAACCACCGGCGATGCCACGGTCCGTTTCAACGCCCGCGCCGGTGAAGCCATGGTTAGCATCATTTCGGTTTCAGGCGTCGAACTTGCTCGCTTCGCAACGGTTGTTGCTGCCGGCGATGTTTCGATCGCACTGCCAACGGCGGATCTGCCAACCGGTATGGTGATGGTTCATGTGACGAATGGTCCGACAGCTTTCGCGCTGCCGCTGAACATCGTCCGTTGATCCAACGAACAGGTCAAGTTTTCAGAGGGGTCGCGACGAACGTCGCGGCCCCTCTTTCGTTGTGATCATTAGATTCGTGGCATATGCAGAAGCCCCTTGCCCTCGTTGTTCTCGCGCTGCTGACGCACCTCGCCGCGATGGCGCAGATCTCGCGTCCCACGCTTTTCCGGCCGCAGCTCTTTGACGTTCAGCACTACGAGGCTGACGTGCGCTTTCCGGATCCTCCCAAGCGTCTTGTTGAAGGTCGCGTACAAACGAGGTTGGCGTGGAACGCCCGCGTTGAGAACGGCTCGTATACGTTTCATCTCAGGGGGCTTGACATTGACTCGGTTCTCGTAAATGGCAAGGGCGGCGAATGGAAGACCTATGGAGTTCCTGCCGATGATACCATGCATCACCGTGTAGTGGTGCCGGGTGTGCATGATTCCGGTTCGGTCTCCACGGTGTCGATCTTCTACCGGGGTACGATGACCAACGAAGGTGGTAGCTCACCGTGGGGTGGGGTGCAGTATGATGACAGCGTGCTGTATGCTCTCGGCGTCGGCTTTGCGAACCCATCCGTTGGTGCCACGCAGCACTGGCTACCCTGCTACGATCATCCCTCGGATAAGGTGACGTTTAGCGGGCGCTTCACTGTGCCTGATTCCACGTGGGTTGTTGCCTCGAACGGACTTGAGAGTCCACGCCTTCGAAACACCGACGGATCGGTCACCTACATCTGGAACGAGCAGCGACCGATCGCCACGTATCTGATGACCTTTGCGGCGGCGCGTTTTCGGACCTTCA
>DNLG01000117.1:49074-50470 GCA_003488525.1 Bacteroidota bacterium
TCTCAGTGCGCGTTCGTACCGATTGGTGCCGCGTATGACCGAGACCTATTCGCGACTCTATGGCGACTACCCATTTGATAAGGTGGGGTACTACAACTCCGTCAAGGGGTCTATGGAACATCAGGGCATGATCGCGCTTGCGCTCTCCATCGCCCGATCCGGCGATACTGCCAACGTGACCGGGGCACACGAGCTGGCGCATCAGTGGTTCGGTGATTGCGTTTCCCCGCGTGACTTTCGGTACGCCTGGCTCACGGAGAGCTTTGCTACGTATAGCGAATGCTCCTGGCTGGAAGACCTTCGGGGCTGGACGGTGTATCTGTCAGCGGTGCAAGGCAAGGCACGCAGCTACATCACGCAGATCTCCAAGAGCGAGGGAGTCTTTGCACTGGAGGACTTCCCGAGGGCAGCCCCTTCTTCCAACTATCCCGGAACGATCTATGCCAAGGGTGCCGTTGTGCTGGCCATGGCGCGTGCGATCGCCGGCGACAGCGCATTCTATGCAGCGCTGCGAACATATATCGCCGATAATGCCTACGGTACTGTCGTGACCGAGGATTTCCGTCGAGCCATTACGCCAGCCCTGGGTGCTCGGACCGATGCTTTCTTTTCGGAGTGGGTCACTGGCAGAGGATGGGCACAGCTTGCCATTGAGCAGCGGCCCGGCCAGACGTCGGCGCTGTCGGTGCGGATCACGCAGGTACAGAATGCCACAGGCGGACGTCAGTGGCCCGTGTTCACAACATTGCCACTCAATGTAGTCTACACGCAGCGTCGCCCTGATGGTGTCCTCGACACGGTCGATACGATCCTGATGCCCGCTGCCGACGGGTCGTATTCCATCTCCTGCGAGCGTCTCATCAGCGTCAACGGTGGCACTCGGTGCCGGTCGCTCGTTGAAGTCGTTTCAACGACCCACATTGGCATATCGGAGTGGGAGAGTAATCTGCGACGGATGACCCCAAGCTTCACGCTTGCGCCACAGCCGGCGTCGAACACGGTGAATGTGCAGCGAGTGCGCATTGGACGGTTCCCCGAGGCCGCTCCTGCAATGATTCAGATCCTCGATCTCAACGGCCGGAATGTCGCCGAGGGATCGATGGCAGCCGACGACACCTCGACCACGCTCAACGTGCAGTCGTTGCCCGAGGGCCCGTACAGTGTGATGATCACGCAGGGAGGGGGCGTTGTGTGCCTGCCCCTTCTGATCACACGCGAAGAGTGATCCAGCGGACGATCTCCTTAAGCTTCGGCTTCTTGCCGTAGGAGAGGATGCCGATGCGATAGATCCGTGAGGCCAGCCACACGGCGCCGAAGAACGCTCCGGTGCTCAGGACAACACACAGTAGCTGTTGCCAGGCCGGTACATCCGTGGCCGCAACACGCACGGTCATCA
>DNLG01000117.1:50711-54165 GCA_003488525.1 Bacteroidota bacterium
TGCGCATCGGCCTCCTGATCAACGGCTGAGCCGACGGCGGCAAACAAGGAGGCGTAGAGGAAGTACCCGGCGAAGAAGTTGAAGATGAACATCAGGATTGACGACAGCGGAATTGCCGGGAGAACAAGCCCTTTGCTGGCGAGCAGTGCCGCCGTATTTGTTGTACCCTGCATGGGCATGCCACTTGGTGGCATCTGCGCCGTCATGGTGTCGGCCATCAGTGGTCCGAGGACGAAGCCAAGCCCGATAAACGCCGCAGCTCCGAGAAGTCCCCAGATAGCCAGCTGCGTCAGGCCCACCAGTCCGATGCCGACCACCTTGCCGAGCATGATATCGAACGGGCGAACCGACGAGGCGATGACCTCCACGATGCGGTTAGCCTTTTCCTCCACGACGCCGCGCATGACCATGGACCCGTACAGGAAGATGAGCATGTAGATCAGGAAGCCGGCCACATAGCCAATGGCAGCGGATGCTTCAGAGGCATCGGCTTCCACACCTTTATCGGTAAGCTTCAGAGAGTTGATCTCTACGTCCTGCCGGACAAGATCGATGACCGTCGTGTCGACTCCGGCCCGGGACAGTCGTGCTCGGGTGATAGCTGGCTTTAGATCGTCGGCAACGGAGGACTCGAATGAGATCCCGGAGCCCCCTTGCGAGTACATGACGACCGAAGAGCTGTCCAGCACTGTTGTCGGAATGATGACATAGGCCTGGATCGCTTCATTCCGAAGCTGATCGGCCAACTGCTTCTCCGAGCGAGTTCCGGCTAGTTCGTACTTGGCCGTATCGGCCGCAACCACGGCGGACGCGATCGAATCCGTCCTGTCGAGCAGGACCACCTTGCCCCGTTCGCCGTCGCCCGAAAGTACTGCCACCAGAACGGGGATGGTCATCAGCAGGACCAGGCCAAGCGGACCCAGCACGGTGGAGATAATGAACCACTTTGCCTTGACGCGGGTCAGGTATTCGTGGGCGATAATGACGGAGATCTTGCTCATGGTGCTGGCTGTTCCAGGGAATTTCGACGCGAAAGTTACGGTTTGTTGCATCAAGACTCGATAAACACGTTCGGCCAATGGCTCCGCCGTGTTAGTTTTGCACGCCATAAACCTAGGAGTACCCCGCCATGAGCATCCTTCACGAGAACCTCACGTCACAAGCAGAAGCCCTGCGTGCCAAGCGCGCCGCCTTACTCAAAGAGCGCGGCGAGACCGTCCTTGGAAGTGTGACCATTGAACAGGTGCTCGGCGGTATGCGTGGTGTACCGGCTCTGGTCTGCGACACCTCCAGCGTGTCTGCCGACGAAGGCCTGCGCATTCGCAACACACCGATCCTCGAGCTCACAGACATCACACCGGAAGAGACCTTCTGGTTGCTGGTGACTGGCAAGCGTGCCACGGACGACGAGCGCAAGGAACTCAGCGGCATCTTCGCCAAGTACTATGCCGTTCCGCAGTACGTTGTCGATACGCTCAAGGCCATGCCGAAGGATTCACATCCGATGTCCATGCTGAGCGTTGGTCTGCTTGCCATGGAGCGCGAGAGCGAATTCCGCGCTGCGTATGACAAGGGGGCTGGCAAGGACGTCTTGTGGCAGTCAATGGTCAACGACTCCGTCCGTCTCGTCGGTTCGATCCCGGGCATTGCCGCCGCGATCTACCGCATCCGCTTTGATAAGGGCGATGTGATCGCTCCTCTTACCGATGATAATGACCTGTCGAACAACTTCGCACACATGCTCGGTGTGAGCAACGATGCATCGTGGAAAGAACTCATCCGCCTGTACCTCGTGCTTCACTCTGACCACGAAGGCGGAAACGTCAGTGCCATGACGTCATACGTCGTCAGCTCGGCCCTGAGCGATCCGTTCTACAGTGTTTCAGCCGCCATGTGCGGTCTGGCAGGCCCCCTGCATGGCCTTGCCAATCAGGAGTGTCTGCGCTTTATCATGGATGTGCGCGAACAGTTCGGTGGCGTACCATCAGACGAGCAGCTCACCGAGTACACATGGAACCGCCTGCGCAACGGCCAGGTCATCCCTGGATATGGTCACGCCGTCCTTCGCGTCACCGACCCACGCTTCACGGCCTTCCACGATTTCGGCGTCAAGCACGGCCTGACCGATGAGAATGTTCAGATCGTTCACAAGATCTTCCGCCTTGTTCCGGGCATCCTCAAGGAGCATGGAAAGGCCAAGAACCCATGGCCGAATGTTGATGCTGCCTCCGGCTCGCTCCTCTATGCCTACGGCATGACGGAGTTCGACTTCTACACCGTGATGTTCGGCGTCAGCCGCGCTATCGGCCTCTGCTCGCAGATGGTCGTTAACCGCATGATGGCCTCACCGATCGTTCGTCCAAAGTCTCTGACGCTGGATGAGCTGAGCGCCTAAGAAGGTGTGGGGTTTTAGGGGTGAGGTTTGGGGTTGATCCCCCGATGCAGTTACGTGAATAGGTTTTAAAAGGGTCGCAGCTTGCTGCGACCCGTTTTCCTTCTATCGCACCCAACACCCAACACCCAACACCCAACACCCCACACCTGCGTAAGCTTCCTGTTGAAATGTAAAAAGCCCGCCGAAATGGCGGGCTTTCTATCTTTGTGCCCTGCGGGGGCAAATGTCGTGGTGGACGCTACTAGATTCGAACTAGTGACCTTTACGATGTCAACGTAACGCTCTAACCAACTGAGCTAAGCGTCCCTGAGGGGATGCGAAATTAGGAAAATCAGTCGAACATTCATTGGTCTCACTCGAGAAAGGTTCTGCATGTCGATCATTTCCATCATTCTGGGTCTTGGCGTTCTGGCCTTGATCGTTGCCGTGATCTTCCGACAGCGCGTGCTTTCGGTGAAAGTCGAAGACGGGGCTTCATCGCCGGAGGAATTGTCGCGTCTGACAGAGATATCAACCGCAATCGCAGAAGGAGCAATGGCCTTTCTGAGTCGCGAGTATCGGGTTCTGGGTCTCTTTATGGCCCTGTTTGCCGTGCTGATCTTCTTCACGGTAGACCATGGCGGCCATACAGCGCTGGCCTTCGTTTGCGGCGCTGCGACGTCCGTTGCGGCCGGCTACATTGGAATGAAGATCGCCACCGTCGGAAACGTCCGCACGGCCTCGGCCGCCCGCGTGTCCCTGCAGAAGTCCTTTTCGGTTGCCTTTGAATCGGGTGCCGTCATGGGATTTGGCCTCACGGGTCTTGCCGTTGTCGGCCTGATCCTTGTGTGGCTTGGCATTGATGCCATGCTGCCGGGTGTTAGCCGCGAGATTCAGATGGAGATCCTCTCGGGCTTCGGTCTTGGCGGATCAGCTGTTGCTCTCTTCGGACGCGTTGGTGGTGGTATCTACACAAAGGCTGCGGACGTTGGTGCCGACCTTGTCGGAAAGGTCGAAGCCGGTATTCCTGAGGATGATCCGCGCAACCCTGCTGTTATCGCCGACAACGTGGGCGACAAC
>DNLG01000117.1:54324-56018 GCA_003488525.1 Bacteroidota bacterium
GCCGGCATGGGTGCCGACCTCTTCGGCTCGGTCGCTGAATCGACCTGTGCTGCCCTGGTCATCGGTGCTGTAGGCTACCAGGCCACCGGCGGAACGAACATGAACATCCTGCTCTTCCCGATGCTGGTCAACGGCGTTGGTATCGTTGCTTCGATCCTTGCCCTGCCATTTGTGCGCGCCAGCAGCGAAGAGAAAGTGGAAGGGGCTTTGAAGAACGCCCTCATCATCTCAACGATCATCATGCTTGCGGCTTTGTACCCGATCACCAACTGGGCATTCGGAAGCGAATCGTTCATGGTGGGCACGACATCCGTCAACGCTTTCGGTGTGTTCACAGCCCTTGCAGTTGGTCTGGTAGCCGGCCTGGCTATCGGTCTGATCACCGAATTCTACACCTCGCATCGCTACACGCCCGTGCGCGAGGTTGCCGATGCGTCCAAGACCGGCTCGGCCACGAACATCATCTACGGACTTGCTCTCGGCTACAACTCCGCCGTTATCCCGATGCTTCTTATCGCCATCAGCGTTGTGGTGGGATACGCCTTTGCCGGTATGTACGGAATCGCTCTTACTGCCATTGGTATGCTTGGCACGATTGCGGTCGGTCTGACGATCGATGCGTACGGTCCAACATCTGACAATGCCGGCGGTATTGCCGAGATGGCCGAAATGGGCAAGGATATCCGCAAGCGCACAGATGCTCTCGATGCTGCCGGTAACACAACGGCTGCCATCGGCAAGGGCTTTGCCATCGGTTCTGCTGCACTGACGTCGCTGGCGCTTACGAGCGCGTTTCTGACGCGTGCTCAGGCCGGCGGAAAGACGCTCTCGCTGGAGATCACCAATCCAAACGTGCTTGCGGGACTGCTCGTTGGCGCCGCACTGCCGTTTGCCTTCAGCGCCATGACGATGAAGAGCGTCGGCAAGGCAGCTTTTGCCATGATCGAAGAAGTCCGCCGTCAGTTCCGCACCATTCCGGGTCTGATGGAAGGCAAGGCCAAGGCCGATTATGCCAAGTGCGTCGACATCTCGACAGCTGCATCGATCAAGGAGATGATCGCTCCGGGTCTGCTTGTGATTCTTTCGCCCCTTGTCGTCGGCTTCCTCTTCGGCGTACAGATGCTTGCCGGCGTGCTGATCGGTTCGCTCATCGTCGGTGTGATGCTTGCCATCAGCATGGCCAACTCCGGTGGTGCATGGGATAATGCGAAGAAGTACATCGAAACGGGTGTTCATGGCGGTAAGGGTTCAGATACGCACAAGGCCGCGGTGGTGGGCGATACAGTCGGCGATCCGTTCAAGGACACATCGGGTCCGGCTCTCAACATCCTTATCAAGCTCATGGCGATCATCTCGCTTGTCTTCGCTGGTGCCTTTGCCTCGAATGGCGGCATCCTTCTGCGCTGATCTCTGATCTGACGTTTATCGAAAGCCCTGGTATGCGGGAACCGCATGCCGGGGCTTTGTGTTTTTCACTGCTTCACATTCTTACTGCACGGGAATCAGATGCGTTCTGCTTGGACTCTTGTGCTTGCCTTGCTGGCAGGCGCGCACATCAGTGTTTTTGCACAGTCGACGGGGACGGTTACGGGGACCGTCAAGAGCGCTGCCACACAGGAGGCGCTGGTCGGAGCTACGGTCCGCATCGAGGGAACCAAGCTCGGTGGCTACACGAATAGCAAGGGTGAGTTCAC
>DNLG01000117.1:56222-56351 GCA_003488525.1 Bacteroidota bacterium
TAAGCCCCGGTCGCTCTTCAACACCGTGATCACCTCGGGCAACGTCGTGAATCTGACGATCGATCTCGAGCCAACGTTCTCTTCATCCGAAGAGGTGGTCGTCGAGGCGGTGACGTTCGGGAAGCGCGC
>DNLG01000117.1:56643-58733 GCA_003488525.1 Bacteroidota bacterium
TTCCGCAACGACATCACCATTCGCGGGGGTGGGCCTAGCGAGAACGTCTACTACCTCGATGGGATCGAGATTCCACAGATCAACCACTTCGCCACACAGGGAAGCGCCGGAGGTCCGGCGGGGATTCTCAACGTGGCCTTCATTGAAGACGTCAACCTAAGCTCCTCGTCCTTCGGGAGCGGCTACGACAACGCGCTCTCGTCGGTGATCGCCGTAACACAGAAGGAAGGGAACAAGGAGCGACTGCAGGGGAATGTGCGTGTTAGTGCCACCGAAGTGGCACTGACATTTGACGGACCGATCAGCGAGAAGACAACGTTCATCGCCTCGGCCCGCCGCTCGTATCTCGACCTGCTCTTCACGGCGATCGATCTACCGATACGACCGAACTTCTGGGACTTTCAGTTCAAGACCACTACGCAGTTCGATAACCGCACGTCACTGACGATCCTCGGCGTTGGGGCGATCGATCTCTTCGAGTTCGGTGTACCACGCGAGCGTACTCCCGAAAAGGAGTTTGTTCTGCGTGCCGCGCCGGCTGTTGAGCAGTGGAACTACACGATCGGTGCCGCCTACAAGAAGTCGCTGGATAAAGGTCAGCTCTTCATTGCTCTGAGCAGGAACATGTTCGACAATCAACTGCTTCGGAATGAGAAGGACAATGTCGGGAATGTCATCGGTGTGGGCTTTCGCCTGAATTCACAGGAGATCGAAAACAAAGGGCGCGTTGAATACCGACACTTTGACAAAGATCTCTCCGTACGCGCCGGTCTGCAGGCGCAGTACTCCAAGTACAACAACGCCACATTGAACCGCCTGTCACCTACACTCGTGCTGGACTTTGCGTCGGATCTCGACTTCTTCCGGTATGGCGCATACGTCGACGCAAATACTACCACACTGAACAATCGACTCCTCATCTCCGGTGGACTGCGGTTCGATGGAAACACATTCATGACAACGGGCAATGAGTTCTGGCGTACGTTATCCCCCCGTATCGCTGCCTCGTACATTGTCGACTCTGCCTGGAGTATCAACGCAACGGTCGGACACTACTTCAAGCTCCCACAGTACACCATTCTCGGATTTCGGGACGCCAGCGGGGCGCTCGTTAACCAGAACACGCAGTATCTCGGTACGACCCACTTTGTGGCCGGCGTTGAATTCGTTCCGGAACCGAGCATTCGTATGACACTCGAAGGTTTCTACAAGGCCTACAGTGATTATCCGGTCTCTCTCATTGACAGCGTGTCGCTTGCCAATCGAGGTACAGATTTCGGTGTGCTCGGCAATGAACCTGTGGCCAGTGTTGGCCGCGGACGCGCCTATGGCGCTGAGCTCTTCTTCCAGAAGAAGCTCACGGAGCGTTTCTTTACAACGCTGTCCTACACG
Source organism: Bacteroidota bacterium (assembly GCA_003488525.1). Taxonomy (GTDB): domain Bacteria; phylum Bacteroidota; class Ignavibacteria; order Kapaibacteriales; family Kapaibacteriaceae; genus UBA10438. Next base: position 58,036 of record DNLG01000117.1, read on the forward strand.
CTGCTGTTTAGTGAGTTCACGGGTCTGCGTTCGGATGAGTACATCCCATCGGCGTGGGACTTCCGCCATCTTGTAAGCGGTATTGTCGGATACAAGTTCGACAACGGCTGGGAGCTCGGCGGTAAGTTCCGCTATGCAGGGGGCTCTCCATTCACTGCGATCGATACAGCCGCATCGCGTCGACTGTACCTCCTTACCGGACAGGTGCAGCTCGACAACTCCCGGCTGAATCAGGAGCGGCTTCGTGCCTTCCGGCAGGTGGATTTTCGCGTAGACAAGAAGTGGTCCTTCGAATCATGGTCACTTGATCTGTTCCTTGATGTACAGAACGCTTTCGCTTTTGCCCTCGACGCGCCGCAACAGTATACCTTTGCGCGCACAGAGGACAACTCCGACTGGGTCAGCACGGACGGCCAGCCCGTGCGCCCCGATGGCTCGAATGCCACACCGGTGTTCCTCGATAACACCTCAACGCTCGTAACGCCGACCATTGGCATCATCATCGAGTTCTGAGCTGCAAAGCCCCCTTGCAGATTTCTGCGATGCCCGTATCTTTGCGGGCTTCCTTAGCTCAGCTGGTTAGAGCAACTGACTCTTAATCAGTGGGTCCGGGGTTCGAGTCCCCGAGGGAGCACTTATACAGGCCTTCGTTTCGCAAGAGACGAAGGCTTTTTTAATTACGGAATTACGGAATTACG
>DNLG01000117.1:58895-61588 GCA_003488525.1 Bacteroidota bacterium
GGAATTACGGAATTACGGAATTACCTGTAGGGGCGACCCTATGTGGTCGCCCAATCCGATACCACCCAATCTGGTTGCCCAATCCGACCTCATACGCTATTATTTGGTTCCACCAGTTCTTCGTCACCTAAGGTCCGGTATGAAAGCACTCTTCGGTATCACGGTCGTACTGCTGATCTGCTCCTGCTCGGATCAGAGTGTGGCGCCGGATGTTCCTCGGTGGTTCACCGATAGGGGGCTTGCCGGCAAGGCAACCTGGGACGAGTCAACCGGCACATTGCGCATTACAGAGTCGGTTGTGTGGGGCGGTGACGACGATGTGGAGTCGTTTTACTTCATGCCCCCTGCGGAGGTGAAGACGATCATCATCGCAGCCAACACCACGGTGACGGGCGGGTTTAGACTAGGCCATGGGGTTGCGTTGCGGGGCGAGGACCGTAACACATCGGTGATCTTTGGTACGAATACTGTAGCGTGGGCACGCGGTCCCAACAAGATGGATGACTCGCCTGACTGTAACAAGGCCACGGGAGACGACCGCGCAGCTGACTGTCAGAAGTGGTCATACGGGGCCATCAGTGCATACATGATTCCTGTGGGCGATACCGTATGTGTGAGCACACTAACGATTCGCAATGCGCGCACCTACAACATCACGTCGCAATATGCTCCGATCAAGGTCGATGATGTTCTGATGATCGAGCGACGATCGGAAGACGGCAGGAGCAATTGCGATGGCTTTGGAGCGGGTAGTGGATCGTCCATTACGAACAGCACTATCGATGTTACTGATGACGCCATCAAGCTCTATCGAGATATGACGGTGCGTAACGTAACGATCATCATGAGGCGTAATGGAGCCCCTTTCCAGCTTGGCTGGGGAAGTGAACCGACATCCACGCATACGATCGAGAATGTTGTGGTTAAGGGGGTTGATCCCCAATCATCCTACAACTGCGGTCTGTTCAGTTGGAAGTCAAGCACGGCCTCGACCACCCGCACCATCCGGGTCAACGGCCTTCGAACAGAGGGCCTCGAAAACGCCAGGATATGGAACGGCAATGGATGGGTCGATCATCCACTGTTTGAGCTTCGCAGTGCGAAGGCAGAGCTTGTTCTCATTGCACGTACCGTGCGTATGCGATCGTCGGCCGCCACTCTACCGTCGATGGTTGGTAAGCTCGCGTTGGATGTCTGCGACACAGCCGCGATCCGCAACGCCTATGAGTGCGGGGATGTGACAAAGGTCACTGGTGATGACTAAGATGTTGTGCTGCAACCGCTGTTGACTACCGCAGCGGTATTCCCATTCTCAGGAAAGGGGCGGCATTGACGTTGGCGCGCTGAGCCGCACCGAGATCCATTACCGTTGAGAAGCGCAGCCCCAGGTCAATGGTGCTGAATCCGAGATTCAGGATCGAGGCAGACACATCTGCCAGAGCCAGAGGTCCGGTGCTTGTAATGCCGATAGAGACTGATCCGTTGATGGCGTAGCCGAACTTGTCCTCATTGACGAGTGTGCCGCCAATTCCGATGCTGAGAAACGGCATGGTCTCGGAAACGACGTTGGATGTTGCTTCGCCATTGACGTAGGCCGTAGAGGTGCGCGGCTGCTGCATGCCCCCTGCCTCGACGAACATCTGAGAGCCTTCCAGAACGTCGAGCTCATAGCGAAGCGAGGCTGCGGTTGTTCCGACCACGCCGGCAAAGAGTCCTGCCGGAAGGGATGTGCCCAAAGGAGCACTCATGCCCCAAATCGCTGCTGATGGTTCGTCGCGCAGCGGACGGGTGAGCACTTCGAACTGCGCCTGCAGGGGGCTTGTGGGTTCGATGAAGATCTCGGAGCTCGCATCTTCGGCTTGGGTGGCGTTGGACGATGGGGCCTCATCCACGACCGTGCCACCGACGATTGATCGCCGGAAGATCTGCTGAGTCATCGGGGTAATCTGCTCTGCAGATGCCGGAGCTGCCGATTCAGCTGCAGGTGCCTGTGCGGACTGCATGCGGCGCTCGCTGTCTGATCCTATGCCAACCAGAGACGTGAGCAAGAGCACTCCACTAACGGCAAGACCGATCGTTGCACGGCCAGCTGCGGTGCCGAACCATGAGGAATCGGACGTTGAAATCGCATTCAGCACCGCCGTCCGAAGTTCGGAAGGGGGCTCTATGGAATACGCATCGTTGATGATTGCGGCATCAAGTTGTACCTCCCGCTCGAGAATCAAACCCAACTCGGGATCATGCGAAAGATCCTGATGAAAGGCTTCGAGTTCGAGTTCGGTAAGATCCCCATCGAGATACCGCTGTACGAGAATTTGAGCACTGGCGCGCATCAGTTTGCATCCTTTTTGAGGTCAATGAGCGCTTGCCGTAGCATGGATTTGGCGCGGTGGACCCGCATACGTACCGTGCCCGCGGACTCTGAGATGAGCTCAGCGATGGCATCATAGGATAGACCATCATAATAGCGCAGGATAAACGCGTCACGCAAAAGCACCGGCAGGCGCGCAACAGCGCTTTCAACGTGCTCTCGGATGCTCTCACGTTCGAGATCGACGTACGGATCAGACACCCGATGATGCTCGTCGAGCTCAACGGTAGGCTTGCGATCACGCAGCAGGTTGATCACTCGCTGACGAGCGATCAATAGGCAGAATGGAAGAGGATCGACGAGCTTGTTGCCTCGTACCAGA
>DNLG01000102.1:0-1484 GCA_003488525.1 Bacteroidota bacterium
CGGTTCTCATCACTTGGTCTTGACCCAGTTGCCAATGGTGTGTCTGTACCAGTGGGGTGGAAGGTGAGTGTCTTTGCGGCTACTGGACTCAACAAGGCACGGTTCATGGCCTGGGGACCCGATTCCACGCTCTTCGTTGCGAACATGAATGGCAACAATGTCCTCGCACTGCCTGATCGCAATAAAGACGGCGTCGCCGACACGGTGATCGTCGCGGCCAGGGGGTTTTCCTACGGACACGATGTACGTTTTGTCCGAGATACCATGTACGTTGCTCAGGAGGCTTCACTCGTGCGGCTCTGGCGCAGTAACACGCAGAGTCTGATATACGATCAGCGGCTTACGATCATTGACAAGGCGGCTCAGGGCAACCAGCTGGGTGGAAACCACCGAACCCGGACTGTGGTGCTTGATACAAACAGAGGCAAGATCTATTTCAGTGTTGGTTCGCGAGGCAACGCCGATCGTGAGGCTGAGAGAGCACTCATCGAAGAGTATGACTATTCCGGAACGGGCCGACGCGTCTTTGCCTTAGGAGCACGCAACTGTGTTGGTATGACCTTGCATCCACGAACCGGCAAGCTGTGGGCAAACAACAATGGCAGTGATCTTCAGGGTAACAACATCCCGCCGGAGTGGATCGATATCGTGCGTGATGGTGGCTTTTATGGCTATCCGTATGCCTATCATCACCAACGATTCTTCAGCTTCGGGGGTGATTATGCGGACTTGCTCCCGATCACTTCAGCCGACTCGGCTCGTGTGCGATCCATGTCGCCCCCTGCAGCACTTGTTGATGCACATTGTGCGCCCATGGCTCTCGAGTTCACTCCTTCGGGCTTTGGACATGGATATGATAATGGGCTCTTTTTGGTGATGCGCGGCTCGTGGAACAGGACGCCTCCTAGCGGCGCAAAGGTCGTGTTCCTGCGATTCGATTCGGACCTCGACACCATCGCCAATAGCGTTGAGGACTTCTGCACGGGATTCATCCGTGACACAAATAACCAGGCAACGCGGTGGGCTCGTCCCGTTGGTCTTGCTCTGGCAGCAGATGGTTCGGTCTACCTGTCACTGGATGAGGGTAAACAGTGTATTCTAAAGTTTACGCCACCGACCAAGCCCACCTCCGTCCTCGAAAACGAAGGCATGCGACGCGACTTTGCCCGGTGGGCCGACGAGCGTTTGCGTCTGTGGATCTCCGGCGAAAATGCAAACGTAACCGTGAGCGATATCAGCGGCCGCGTCGTCTATTCTGCCACTCTGGCAGGGGGCGAGCAGGTGATCGATACATCATCGTGGCCGGCTGGTACCTTTTTGGTGCGGACGCAATCTGATGCATCGGTTTCGAGCGCGACGATCCACCTCGCCCGCTGATTGCTACCCGCTGATCACCACTCGCCGGAGCGTGTCTGCAACGAGCTGTGTGATCTGTCCGGAAGATCCCGTGTTTCGGCTCACGAACCTGTTGCAGTGCTCGCGTG
>DNLG01000102.1:1720-5983 GCA_003488525.1 Bacteroidota bacterium
CTGCATGAGTCCCCGAGCATCGCGGGAGCGCTCGATGGCCGGACCGCAGGCCACCGGAATACCGAAGCCCGCTGGCTCGGCCAGGGAGTGGACGCCGACGCCGAATCCTCCACCAACGTAGGCCGCATCGGCCGCTGCATAGAGTTGAAGGAGTTTGCCGACAGAGTCGACCACGATATGGGGCGAGGCAGAGACCAGTTCATCGAGGGTGATCTCTGACAACCGGCGGCAGGGGATACGTTGTTCGATTGCCGACACAGCCCGCGCTGTAGGCTCGTGCGGCACAATCACCAGGCGCCAGTCACCGGCCGACACCCCACGCCATGCCTCGAGCAACAGTGCTTCGTCAGCAGGCCACGTGCTTCCCAGCACAAGTGTATGTCCGTGCCACGGTGGAAGCTCACGCGGCGCCCGCAGCGCAGCATCCCGCCGCTGCAGAATGCGATCCATGCGCGTGTCGGGCTTCCATTCAATCTCTCGCCCAAGCAGTATTGCAAGATCATGAGCATCCTGTTGACTCACGGCGATGACCGTGTCGATCATCCGGTAGAGCCGACGAGTAAATGTCCGAAGAACGACGTTGCGGCCCGTGGACGGCATCGTGGCGTTGACGAGCATGGTGACGATCCGTCGATGGTGCAATATGCTGATCATCACGGGCCAGAGATCATACCGATCAATCACGACTACCGATGGTCTGATGATATCGATGAGCTCGCTCATTGCACGCGGTTGGTCTACCGGAAGGTACAGAGCGTGATCAATGCACGCCTGACGCGCCGCATGCTCACGTCCTGAAGCCGATGTGCACGTGCTCACGATGCACACCTCGGCAAAGGATGCACGAAGCTGCTCGATGACAGGGATCAGCTGCTCAAGCTCTCCCATTGATGCCGCATGGAACCATACGCGCGGACGCGTCTCGAACGCCAGCCTGTCCTTGGCCTGCTGAAGAAGCCGCGACTCGTCGCGTCGTCGCCTTGCAAGCTTCTCGTTGAAGGGGGCCAGCACGAATAGCCCCATTCGAATCAGAGGCACCACGAGGCCGCGGTAGAGAGTCGATGTCAGCGGCCCCATGGGGTGCAGGCCCTAGCGTCCGGTAAAGACGGCCGGCCGCTTTTCGAGGAATGCTGCCGTTCCCTCCGTGAAGTCCACGGTGCCGCACGTGCGACCGAATATGCTGGCCTCGACATGCATGCCCTCCAATGACGATGTGTCAGCTGCGGCCAGAGTGGCCTCCAGACATGCGCGAAGCGCCAGAGGGGCTTTGGCCGCCAGTGTGGCTGCGAAGGTCATCGTTGACTCGACAAGTTCTGCGGCTGGATATACCCGGTTGACCAGGCCGAGACGATGAGCCTCCTGTGCGGTGATCATATCTCCGGAAAGGATCAGCTCAAGGGCCTTGGCCATGCCGACAAGACGTGGCAATCGCTGCGTGCCTCCGTACCCCGGGATGATGCCAAGATTGATCTCCGGCTGCCCGAACCTGGCGCTCTCGGCCGCAAAACGCATGTGGCATGCCATGGCAAGTTCGCATCCTCCGCCAAGGGCGAAGCCGTTGACAGCGGCGATGACGGGCTTGCCGAAGCGCTCGATGAGAGAGAACACCCGTTGCCCGCGTTCGGCAAACAGACGACCACTGTGGGCGTCTTGCGCATGAAGCTGCGCGATGTCTGCTCCGGCAGCAAAAGCCTTGCTGCCTGACCCCGTGATCACCACCACGTGGGTGCTCGCATCGGCCTGCAGATGCCGCAGCGTGTGCTCAAGGGCATCCAACAAATCCGCATTGAGCGCGTTGAGCTTATCCGGGCGATTGAGCGTGATGGTCGCAACACCATCATGCTGGGCAAGGAGTATCGTGTCGTTGATCATGTCGCGAAACTACGATGACTGCCCGCCATGTGTTCCGCGTTGACTGGTGCATGTGAATAACTCCGCACTTTCGGCTCGGCGAGGTGCCATAACTTTCCCTGCTATGCTTCGCGTTCTGACACGACAATACCCGGGCTGGTGCAGGATCATCACGGCGGTGCTGATGATCCTCGAGTTCAGCCTATGTGGTGTTGACCTCCCTGCAGCGCAGAAGGCACGACGTTCGAAGGCGACGGTCAAGCAAGCCACAAAACAGGTCAAACGGACCGCGCGCAGACGCCGAGTGCGGCGATCCCGGCCTGCCCGCCCCTTTGCCATCACATCACTTACTCCGATCAAGGACTCATTGATCGGTCAGGGGGCTCGCTACATCGAGTATCGGACCAATGGCCGAACGCCGATCGTGGTGCATGCGCTCCTGGTAGATCGGTCCATCCCCGGAAATGCCCTGCGCCTGGTGAAGGCCGAAGATCACACCTTCGGCCTTGAGCGACTGGGTGAGATGGCCCAGAGGTTCTCGTCAACCTCACGGCATACAGTCTATGGCCTGGTCAATGGCAACTTCTGGCGTGCCGTGCGTAACACGCTCATCGGTCCGTGCGTGATCGATGGCGAAGTGGTTGAGATGAACAGCTACAAGAAATGGTCGAGTGCCTTCTTTGACGTGCGCAGCGGTATGACGATCGACACCTTTACGATCAGCGGAATGGTTCAGATCGGTGGCCGTCAGATGCCGATATCCACGGTGAACCACCGCGATGATCAGGGGGTCGTGGTCTATAACTCCTATGCAGGAAACACCGTCCCGTACGTCAGCCCAAAGCAGATCGAGCGGGCCTATCAGGAGGCCATCAAGGACACCGTGTTCATCGAGCAGGACTCTACGGAAGCGGCGCTTACGCAGGATGTGCTGCGCCAGGAGATCGCCCGTGCGCGACGCGAGCGCGACGCTGAATACCCGATGCTCAAGATCCGCGTTCGGTACCTACGCTCCCCGAGCGTCAATGTGCCGATCCCCTGCGAAGTGCTCAGCGCCGACACGGCAACCGTGACCATGCCCATACGCGGTGCGGTGGTGTCCGTGCCGAGGTCGACCTTTATTGGCGGCGAGATACCGAAGATCGGCGATACCGTGATGCTTCTCTACCGAACGAACATTGCCCCGCAGACACCGTTTATGAATGCTGTTTGCGGCACTCCACGCCTTGTGCGAAAGGGAAGTGCCAAACATGAAGCGCTGCTCGAGGGAAGTACCGGACAGCGATTCATCAGTCATGCGCTGGCCCGCTGTGCCGTGGGTACAGATTCAACCGGTACCCGCCTGATGCTTGTGGCCGTGCCGGCTGATCGGCCAGAACGCAAGACCGTCGGAGCCACGCTTCAGCAGATGTCGCAGATAATGGCGCTTCTCGGCTGCCGCGATGCGCTCAATCTCGATGGAGGGGGCTCGGCAGGCATGGTCGTCGGCGATGACCACGTGTTCTTTGAAGGGGTCGACCCGCTGACGCGGCGCGTCGGTCTCGGAATTGGACTGGTCAAGCTCTCAAAGATCCTGCGAGGCGGAATCCGCTGAAGCCGGTCTGCTTACTTGTCGTAGAGCAGATACTTGCGGCGAGTAAGAAGAAACTCCTCGTAGCCACGGGTAAACAGAATGTCGATACGGGACAGTTGAGCCCCCTGACAGAGGGCCACGATCACGTCGCTTCGACCAATGGCCTTGGCCAGGGTTTTGCCGTTCGATGTCTTGATGAGCGTGTCGGGAAAGGCCTGCGGGAACTGCCGTCGAACTTCCCACATCAGCAGTGACAGCGCTTCCATCGGACGCCAGTTTCTGTTCGGAAAGAGAAAGTAGCCGTCGCAGATCTCTCCGGAGAACTTGCCCCCACGCGGCTTGAAACGCGCCTTCACGAGGTTGAGTCCTCGGTCCTTGAGGCCGTTGATGATCGACGGACTGAAGCTAAGTCCCGGAGCGCCGATGATCTGGAAGGGCATGTTCGTCCCCATACCGATGCTGAGCAGTCCAAGCTCTCCCAGAACTCCGGCAACAGAGTATCCGCGGATAGATTCCACGGACGGGATATTGGGGCTTGTGGGATACCATGGACGGTCGAGCTTCTCCCACGTTTCCGAACGAAGCCAGCGCTTGCACTTGACCACTGTCAGCATGCATCGCTGCTTTTTCCGCATGGGGTTCTGCGTGAGCCAGTGCTCTTCGTTGGCCATGGTGGCAAGCTCACCCAGCGTGCAGCCGTGCACGTAAGGGATCGGAAGTCTACCAATGAACGATCGCAGCGAATCATCGATCAGTCCGCCGCTAACGATCAATCCACCGAGTGGATTCGGACGGTCGAGCACCATGCAGGGCTTGTTGAACTGCGCACAGGCATCAAG
>DNLG01000102.1:6256-6849 GCA_003488525.1 Bacteroidota bacterium
GGACGACGAGTTGAGCCATACAGCGAGCGGACCGGACGTTCAAACAATGAATCGTCCTCGACGTTCTTTCCCGCCTCAATGATGCCGTAAAATCCGTGCTCGGGAGTAAGAATCCGAAGCAGTGTCAGATGCGGTGTTGATGCGAACTCCTCAGCCGTTGATGTTCCACGGAAGGTCTGTGCTGCGGCATGACTGACAAGTACTACGCGCTTTCCCTTCAAGAGAGCGAAGTCCGACTCGATGAGATTATCGACGCCGAAGCGCACATCGATGGCCAGGGCCGCGCACGTAGAAAGCACGAATGCAAAAAGATTGATAATGGTCTTCATGTGGTCTCCTCGGCAGGGGGCTACCCAGCCGTAAATGTCGATCGCGGATGAAACAGGGTGTGCACTTCCCGGACGTAGTCCCGATCGATATGCGTGTAGATCTGCGTGGTTGCAATGTCGGCATGCCCGAGCATTTCCTGGACCGCTCGCAGGTCTGCACCGCCTTCAAGTAGGTGCGTGGCAAACGAATGACGAAAAAGATGTGGATGCTGATGTGTGGTGATCACGGACTGCTGAGCTCCCTGCTGAATGATCTTCAAGACG
>DNLG01000173.1 GCA_003488525.1 Bacteroidota bacterium
TGCGGTCGGTGATATCGTGCGAAGTGGGCTGTTCTACCTCAAACGCCAGGCTCCTGGCACCACCAAGGAGAATTCGGTCTTCAAGCGAACGGAAGTACACGTAGCCTTCGTCGAAGTGAAATGAGCCCTTCAGCGGTAGTGATGCGACAGGCTCGGTCACAAGGATCTGTCCGCGTGCCGGTGTGATCGTTGACGCTTCGTGATCCTGCACAAGCTCCGGTATCCATGCGTTTGTTGCGACGACCACTGCGCCGGCACGTATCCGATACTCTTGCGAGCCACTTTGCACGTGCACGATGGTGCCTGCGGGGTCAGACTCAACGTTCGATACGGTTGAACCGGTTCGTATCTGCACACCGGCCTGCTGGGCCATGGACCAAAGAACGTGAACGAGTTTGCCGGAGTGAAGGGTGCCTTCGACCGGACTGTGGATCAGGTGACGAACGCGAGAGCTGAAGCCGAACGCTGAGACCAGGTCACGACGGACCTCAAACGTCGTGGTCCCCGTGATCGGCCGAAGCAGGTCATTCACCTCTTCGATCCGTTCCAGCGACGGATGTTCGTCGAGAAAGATCTCGTTGCCTCCGTCGTGCTGGTAGCCAATGTCGTGACCCCGGCAGGTGGACAGTAGGCCCTGAAGCCCTTCGTAGCGCCTACTGACAATGTCAAGCGCTGCCTCGGCACCGAGCAGATCAATATCCGTCGCCACCTCGCTGAGCGAACCAATGCAGGCAAAGCCCGCATTTCGCGTGGAGGCACCCGTTGGCGTAAACCCGCGCTCCAGGAGCATAACCCGGGATGTCGGACGCCTGCGAACAACCTCAAGGGCGGTCTGAATGCCCACCAAGCCCCCTCCGACAATCACGACGTCGGCCTCGGACCAGGTTTGAGTTTCCCAAAACGAGCTCATCTGTCAATTTACGGTGTAACGAAGAGCCCCTCTGCTGGTATCTTAAAGCGGTCACATTCCCCACCGGAAAACCTGTCCATGCACACACTTATGACCGATGAAGAGCTGTTTGCTCTCGTTCGTGACGGGAACGACGAGGATGCATTCCGTACGCTCTTCAAGCGCTACGACAAGAGGCTGTATGCCTACTGTCTGCGAGCGCTCGGCTCACATGAAGATGCACAGGACATGTTTCAGACGATCTCGCTGACCGTATACGATAAGCGGGCATCGTTCTCCGATGGATCGTTTGCCGCATGGCTGTTCACGATCGCCCGCAACTCCTGTCTCAAGGGGCTCCGGCAACGTAAACACACGGTTGAATACACCGAGGAACTACCACCGGCCGAAGAAGTCGAACGACATAGTGGCGACTTCATGCTCCGTGAGGCTCTGCACCGCGCGATCGCGGTACTCCCCGATGAGTTTCGCGAAGCACTCGAAATGAAGTACTTCGATGATCTTCCCTATGAGGACATCGCATCGACCCTTGGCATCACGGTCTCACTGGCGAAGGTCCGTGTGTTTCGCGCCAAGAAACTCATCCAGCAATCTCTGTCCAGTATCATCAGCGAACTGCAATGACGAATCAGGAACTTCTCGCAGGCTTCCTCGATCGAACGTTGAACGAAGATCAACTGCTCGATTTCGAACGCCGCCAACTCGAATCACCCGAGTTTGCGCAGGAAGTGCGCGAAATGCTCACGGTGGAAGACCTGCTCACCGAATCGGCACCCAAGGTGCGCTATCCCGTAGAGTTTCTGGCGAAGGTCGAGTCATCGATCGCTGCTCAGATCATTGCCGGAGCTGCAACAGGCGGGATCCTCGGTACACTTGCCAAGATGGGATGGGGCTGGATCGTTGGCGGCACCACGGCGGCGGTGGTCGGCGGAACGGCCCTGTATGTTGCAGCCACACGATCGGATGAGGTAGCTCCGGATCCTCGTCCAAAGACGGTCACACGCACCACTCAGCCCCCTATCGTTCAGCAGCCCGCGGTCGAAACGCCCGCTGCACCGATCGCAACGGTGCCCACGGTATCCATCCGCGAAGTCAGCAAGGTCGATGTGAGTGTAAAGGCAACGCCAACCAATTCGGCTCTTGATCAGCTACGGGCAGACTACGAGACGTGTTCGACAACCAACGACCGTGTTCGATGCGCGCAGATCGCACTGCAGATCGGCCGTCGACTGCGGCAGACGCAGCGTGCGAGCGAAGCAGAGCAGTTCCTCACCGCCGCCGTGGGTCATGCCCGCGCCACACGTCTGGCACAGTTTGAAGTGGATGCACTCGGTGAACTTGGACTGATCGCAGCCGAACGGGGCGATGTGCCACAAGCAACGAGTTACTTCCAGAAGGCGATCGAGCGTGGACAGAGTGCGCGTGTGACAACCACGGCGTGGTCAACGGCGCTCGAGAAGCTGAACCGTTAGGTTCATACCGTTCTGCTCGTACAGTCGGCGCTCCGGCTCTTCCAGACCGGCCGTGGTCCATTCAGCGGGCTGACGCTGGGATGAACCATCCTTGCGACCCTCGGCAGCGCTCTGTCGGGTGTTGGCATCCCGTACGAATGTGAAGATCTCCATCTTTCTCACCGGACGTGCAGTAGCTGCCGGTGGCATGCGCGAAGTAAGCGATACCCTGACCGGTTCACTGCGGCTCTGGGCCTCATCAACATCTGTGACACGCAACATCAGCACCACTGGTTGTTTGATGGCACCGTCGGCATCGACGTTCTCGTTCATATCCCAGACGATCTGAGCAGGAACAGCTCCCGTGTCTGAAAATGTGCGTACTTCCGAGTCACCCTGCATGGCAGTAATACTCCATGAGTGAAGACCGGCTTCACTGATAACGTCGGGAATGAGCTGAACTCTCGGCAACTGCGTCTCGATAGACGTCGAAGAATACTCGATGGGATTCAGCAGCTCTCTTCCCTGCTCAACGAACGTGACCACATCGGTCGGCATCGATTCATCGCTGGTTGCCGAACGGATATCAACATTCAACCGATCCGATGATACGCCGAAGCGGGTCGACAGATAGGAGCCGATTGCATCGATACGCTGCTCAACAAGTCTTCGCCGTTCGCTCTTCGTATAGGCGACGAGTGTGCAGCGCACCGCCCGAAGGCGACGCATGCGAGCACCGACAATGTTGAGAATCTGGTACTGCAGATGCGATGCCGCCGAACCATCGATCGACGATTCCTTCCACGTACGGGCCTCGGCAGAAGTGAGCTGACGATAGCGGGCCGGCATGCCGGATTGGTCACCGTCAAACATGACCATTGGAAGGAAGCTGATGATGCGACGTGATTCAACTCGCACTGCGCTGAGGCGTGCGTTCTGACTGATGTTACCCGCATCGTCCAGAAACCGAATCTGAAGAGAAGCGCGCAGCACGGAAGGGGGCTTGGGCACCGCCACGCGATACGTTTCCTTGCGACGCACCACCCTGGTCATCTGACTACCCGCGGGCATTTCGACCGTATCGATTGAGGTTGAGAATAATGTCGTTGTGGACTCCGACACTCCACGTGTGAGCTCAACAAACGTGTCGCGCTCAACTCGTACGGCAAGATCGACAACCTCTCTCACCGGCGGAGGCGGCGCCGCAGGAGTGGGCGCGGCAACAGGTACTGCCGGGGCTGATGTCGGGAAGCGGTAGCGAAGTCCGAGACTAATCGAGAACATCTGCGCATTGAAAGCGCCATCGGTTGTGAACGGCTGCAGCGCACGTGCGATGCTCACGCGAGGAACAAGTACGATCGACCCGGATGCGCTCGCTGGAACAGCCCCCTCGGCGGTGAACGAGACCATGGGAACAACCGTTCGGAGGTTGGGCACCTCTCCGCGCGCGGTGACCAGTTCGATGCTACCGTCCGCAAAGCGCACACCCCGAGGATCCACAAACGTCAGCGTCTGCGTGTACCGCGAGGTGGCTACGGCCATGATTGGAAGCCCCGCGCTAACGGAGAACCACGATGTAAGATCGTACCGCAGATAGGGCTCGAATCCCAACATGCGAAACGTTCCCTGCAGATCGTGACGCATGGTTGCCGTGACCAGTGAGCCCCCTTCCGTGGCGATCGGAGCTTGCTCCAATGCGGCATGGCGGTGTTGCAGGGCCGTGTACGATGCCCGCAGGCCGAGCCGCAGATCTCTGCCTATGGGCAAGTCCGCACCAAGGGCCGCCGTCATCATCGTAGAGCCGTTGACCGCGTCATAACGAAGTCCACCAGGAGAGGCGATGCCCGGCACGCTGCCAAATGTTGACGAGGGGGCTGAGAGGGTTGCCCCGAGGCCGACATCGACGTTCCACGCACTGTCCCTCTGACCGGCCAGTACCGGCAGTGTCACGCAAGAGAGCACGGCAATCGCCGCGATATGCAAGAGTGTTCGGCTCACGAAGACCTATTACTGCACGATGAACAGGCGCACCACACTGAGCAATGTGCCCCCGAGCTGACTTTCCACGGCAAGCCTCGCATAGTACGTTCCCCGTGGAAGCACCACGTCGGCAGATCCAGATGCCGCGATCGTAAAATCGCGCTGGCCTTCACGCAGCAGGCGCGTAAGGTCGGCCGCTACTCGACCATTAGCATCGGAGACGAGCAGCGTGCCACCCGACGTCGGCACGTTGCGCGCACGCAGCGTGGCGGTTGTCGTCACCGGGTTTGGGTCGACGTCGAGCACAAGCGTTCCCTGCAAGGGATTGACCAGCCGGCTGCGACCGTCCTGGTAACGCCAGACGTTGGTGATATTGACGATGGAGGGGGTGGTCGGTGGACGCTGTTCGAAACCGTTTCGATCGACGTACAGGAAGGAATCCAGACGAATTGGGCTGGACTCCGCATCACCAAGAGCAACAGCGAACCGCAGACTTCCGACGGGTACACCGCTGGAGTCAACCAGCAGAGAGCCCCCTGTGAAGGTCTCCAGCGAGACCTTCATGAACTGCAGTCCGTCGCGAACGCTCAGAGACTCGCGTGGCACCGTAAAGTTCAACACCGGCACCAGCAACGTCGGGTTATACCCAATCTCATAGCTCAGCCGCTGAAGACGCTCCGGTGCATCAATGGGAGAGTCCGCCAAAAGACGCATGTTCACCGTCAGCGTGTCTCCAATGCGCACATCATACTTCTCAGACTCGGCGGCAAGCCGGAGTCGCAGCGGACGCGGACGGGCAGAACCGTTGAGCAGGACCCATGAAGTATCCAGTCTCTGTCCCAGGGGATCAACCCGGACGATGCCGACCGTATCGCGAAACTGTCCTGCGGCAGTTGGACGAAACGTAAATGCAAACGCCAGCGTATCTCTTCCGCGTCGGATCGGACCGCTGATGGTTACCGACTCGAAGGGGGCTCGCGGCGCACGTGTGTATTCCCAACGTGGCTCGTCGACAGATCCCACGCGGAAGAGCACGAAACGCCTGACCGAATCACCAACTTGAATCGATCCAAAGTCGATCTTCTCGGTACGCTCAATGCGGAATGCCGTCACATTGAGTCGCACCCTGATGGTGTTCTCCGCCGGCGGTCCTGTCTTCGGGTCGCGTTCTAACAGTATCTCATCGGTGAAATCGCCCACAACGTTGGGCGAGCATTTCACACGCACGCGAATCTCACCACCGCGCACCACAAGGTCCTGGATAGTACTCGTGATCTCGAAGGGGCTTTGGGGAGCACGAACTACTTTGTACACCCCCTGCGCGGAGAGTCCGCGAATTCGGAGTTCGAGCTCGCGTATCGATCCGATGGGCTGCGGCGGAAAGAGCAGGTTCTCGGTCAACGTCGGCGTCTGTGCAACGATTAGCTGCGCCGATAGAACGAGGATCGAAAAGAGATGTAAGCGTATCCGCATAATTGGTCTTCTCCGTGAGAACCTAGAACCCGTGCATCGTTGCGACGTTACACTGCCGCTATTGACTTCCGGAGCCGGTGAGAATGCACGTTCTGCCGTCCCAGTCCTGCCGGCTTACCTTGCCTGAACCGGTGACGCGTACCTCATACCCGGCCGCATGTAGCACGGTAATGGCCTTGCGCATCGAAAAGCCCACGACGTATGGTTTGTTTCCGGGGGACGATACCGTGCGCACGGTGACGCGAACAGACGAGCCCCGCAGAATCTTGGTTCCGGGATCGGGCCACTGATGAACAACCAGTCCGTCGGAACCGGCAACATTGCTCTTCAGACCAAGACGCTGAAGCACCGAGTCGGCCGACGATTGTGTCAGCCCCCTTACATCCGGAACCACGACGGTATCAGTTGACGGAGCGGCTGAAATGGTCTGCTGCGTTCTGACGTCGAGTTTCAGCATCGTCATGGTCTTCTGCACGATCCGATGAAACACCGGCGCTGCCGTGCTGCCGCCGTAGATGTCGTTCGTGGGGTTCTCCAGGATCACCATCATGGCAACACGCGGCTTGTCAGCCGGGTAAAAGCCAACAAACGAAGCACGGTAGTTCTTCCGGTCATAGGCACCCTGGGTGTAGGCCTGGGCCGTTCCCGTCTTTCCGGCGATGCGCACACCGGGGATCGCCGCACGCTTGCCTGTTCCGTTATCGACCACTCCAACGAGCATTTCGGTGAGCTGCTTGGCGGTTTCCGCGCGCACAACCTGACGGATCCGCTGAGGTGGGATCTCGCGCACAAGCGATCCGTCACGGGCCGTGATCGAGCGGACGATACGCGGCTGCATCAGCACGCCTGCATTAGCGATGGCCGCATAGGCGCAGAGGACCTGAAGGGGCGTGGCACTGACCTCGTAGCCGAAGGACATGTACATCTTGGTTGACGCATCGAACTCGTTGGGACGCTTGAGACGTCCACGCACCTCGCCGGGCAGGTCGATACCGGTGGGGATGCCAAAGCCGAAATCGCGGACGTACTTGTAGAACACCCGATCGTCGAGCTTCCGACTGAGCGTGGCAAACACCACGTTGCTGGATTGTTCCAGAGCGCCCTGGAACGTGGTGCGTCCGACCGGATGATCGTCCTTGACGATCGACCCGCCGGGCATCAACAGCTCGCCGCTTCCGCCGTCAACGGCATCGCCGGGCGCTAGCTGACGCTCTTCAAGCAGTGCGGCTGCTGTTATGGCCTTCATGGTCGAACCCGGTTCGAACTGATCCGTGATGGCCCTGATGCGGATATCGTCGTTGCTTGCAAGGTCGAGCCGATTCGGATGAAACGACGGATACGACGCCAACGCCAGCACATCTCCGCTGGACGGTTCGATGGCCACCACCGTACCGCTGGCAGCTCCGGATTCGCGCACGCCCCGTTCGAGTTCCTGCTCCACCACACGCTGAATCTCAAGGTCGAGCGTAAGCTGCAGCCCCTGCCCGTCCATCGGTGCCTCACGCTCGGGATTGATACCCGGACGCAGACGACCGCGACCATCCCTCTGCATAACGACAAAGCCGCTGCGGCCGCGAAGCAACTCGTTGTATTGAAGCTCGATGCCGGTGAGTCCGGCATTGTCTACGTCGGTCGTGCCGATCACCTGCGCAGCGAGTGGACCATGAGGAAACAGACGCTTGGGTTCCTTTACCCGGATGAGCCCCCTGACGTTGATCGTATCCAGCACCGGAAACAGAACGGTGTTCACAGCACGCGCCAGCCAGACGAAGCGTCCTTTGGCCGTCTTGATCCGGTCGAGATAGGTCTGTGCCGACTCGCCACCTGCCGCCGCTAGAAGCTGAGCAACGAGCTCTCGCTGCTCGATTACCGACGGATCGGCTGCAAACGATGTCATCTTCATCATCGACGCGATCTCTCGCGCATTACGATCGGTCAGACGTCCACGCTCAGCCCGCAGAGGAACTTTGCTTTCGTACTGCTTCTTAGCCAGATCCTGGTAGCGAGCACCTTCGACGACCTGCACAAAGAACAGGCGGAAGATGATCACGGCAAATGCCGCCGAAAAGACCAGGCGCAGCAGGCCGGCCTTGAGCCGAATGGGTTCGTAGATCGACTCCTGCGTGCTCATTCCTTCTTTGCGTCGATCACGGTTGGTGCCTGCTTGGGAGGGATCAATCCCAGGTGATCCTGGGCGATGCGCGTGATGCGCTGAGCCGACTGCAGACGATAGGTCTCGGTCTTAAGAGTTTCGTTAACGCTCTTCAGTGAATCGATACGCTTGCCAAGAATCTCCTTTTGCTCGAGGAGCTTTCGCACGCCGATCACATTGCTCACGTACAGGAAGGTGAAAGCAGCACTGACGATGAGCAACGCAAAGACACTCCAGCGATTAAGCAGACTGCGCTGCTGTTCGATCTGCGGTGATTCTTTGACGGGCTGCTGCTCGGTAGACATTACCGCACCTCTGCCCCTGGGCCGACGCCGGCGTCACGGGGAGAAACAAGCGTCAGCTTACCTTCGGCGTTCGAGGCGGCAAGGACCATGCCCTGTGACTCCATGCCCATGAGCTTGGCAGGCCTGAGGTTGGCAACCACTACGATGGTCGTCCCCACCAGATCCTCCGGCGCATAGTGCTTGGCGATACCGGCAAGTATCTGACGTCGCTCGGTTCCAAGATCGACCTGTAGCTTGAGAAGCTTCTCGGATTTGGGAACACGCTCGGCCTCGAGCACAACGGCAGTGCGAAGCTTGACGCTGGCAAACTGATCGATGCCAATGAGCTCCTCCTGCGGCACACCCGCTGGCTGGTCCGCAGGTGCACTGGACGATGATGTGCCAAGTTTTGCCGTTTCACGTTCCACGATGTCGTTCTCAACTTTAGTAAACAAAATGACGGGTTGGGCAAGGGGCGCCCCCGATGCAAGAGTCGCCTCTGCAGCCTGCATCCACGAGTCAACGCCAGAGATGCTCTGCTTGGGTGCGCCGGTGTTGACTGGCAGACCAAGCATCGACTGCATGGTTGCGGATGCCTCCGGACAGAAAGGGGCAAACAGAACAGACAGCGTGCGAATCGTCTGCAGGCAGATATTCATCGTCGCCGCACAGTCATCAGCATTATCCTTGATGCTCTTCCAGGGGGCTTTGTCGTTGAAATATTTATTGGCTGCACGTGCAACGTTCATGGCCTCGGTCGCAGCATCGCGGAACCGATAGTCATCCAGGTTCTGCGCAACCAGAGCCACACCGCTATCGATGGAGGCTTGCAGCAGCGCTTCATGCTCTCCCGACGTGAAGCCCAGCGGCATGGTCGGCACAACACCGGCAAAGTTCTTGTGCACGAAGGTCATCACACGATTGACGTAGTTACCAAGAATGGCGGCCAGCTCATTATTCGTCCGCGCCTGATAGTCACGCCATGTGAAGTCACTGTCCTTCGATTCAGGCATGTTCATCGTAAGCACATAACGGATCACATCGACATGCTGCTTCTCGGGGAACGCCTCCAGATACTGGTGAACATCGATCGCCCAGTTGCGACTCTTCGAGAACTTCTGCCCTTCGAGATTGAGAAACTCGTTCGCCGGAACATTTTTGGGTAGGATATACCCTTCATCAGCCCGCGATGCCAGCAGGATCGGGAAGATGATGGTGTGAAAGACGATGTTGTCCTTACCCAGAAACGCCGTGTACTCCGTCTCGGCATCGCACCACCAGTCACGCCATGCTTCGGGCGTGCCATTGTTTACTGCCCACTGCTTGGTAATCGAGATATATCCCAGGACGGCTTCGAACCAGACGTACAGAACCTTTCCGTGTGCACCATCGACGGGGACAGGGATGCCCCATGACATATCACGTGTGGCAGAGCGGGCCGAAAGACCCTGCTTGAGCCATGATCGGGACTGCTGAAGAACGTTGTCCTTCCACTCACCGGCATGCGACTCGATGTAACGTTCGCACCAGTCCTGGAACGCATCAAGTCGGAAATACCAATGCGTTGTCTTGCGCACAACAGGCGTCTTGCCGGAGATCAACGAGCGTGGTGACTTGAGATCAAGCTGATCGTAGTATGCGCCGCAGGAGTCACATTGATCGCCGCGTGCCTTGTCATATCCGCAGTTCGGACACACACCCTCCACGTAACGGTCGGGGAGGAACATCGACGACTCTTCGTCGTAAAACTGATCGTCCTCTTTCTGGACAAGGAGCCCCTTATCCTTCCAGAGAAGAAAGAATTCCTGAGCGGTCCTGGCGTGGATCGGGTTCGAGGTCCGATCATACAGATCGAAGTGGATATCGAGCCCCTTCAACGCAGAGTCATTTGCCTGGTGATATCGGTCGATGACGGTCTGCGGAGTAACGCCTTCCTTCTCGGCGGCGATGGTAATCGCTACGCCATGTTCATCTGACCCGCAGATCGACAGCGTATCACGTCCTCGTAGCCGGCAGTATCGCGCATAGATGTCGGCCGGCAGCGTAGATCCCACCACGTTCCCAAGGTGCGTGATGCCGCTGGCATACGGCAGAGCGGAGGTTATCAGGTAGCGTTTCACGGCGCAATTTACGGTGTCTGAGGCAGTGCCCACCACCGCTCTGGAGGGCATGCGTACCCGCCCGGAACAGCGGCAGACGGTTCCTTGTCCACACCAGACCGTTTACCGTGACACAGCTCATTCATACAGCACGATATCAGAAGCAACGCGTAGGGCGGACTTCTCGTCGGCAAGTCGACGCAGCAAAGCGAGAGAGAACTCAAAGGCCGTTCCGGCTCCGCGGCTGGTGATGATCGAACCGTCGATCGCAACACGGTCGAGCGTGTACGTGTAGTGGGACAGGACGTCTGCAACGCCTGGGTGTGAAGTGACCACGGCACGCTCGGGCAGAAGCTTGAATTCGTGCAGGAGCATAGGGGCAGCACAGATTGCGCCGATCAGGCCCTTGCCGGCCGCATGACGACGCAGAAGAGACTCCAGCGCTTGGTTGCGGGAGAAGTTGCTTACTCCCTGTGAGCCCCCTGGAAGAACGATCGCGTCGTACGCATCGTCGTCGTTGATGTCATCGATCATGATATCCGGCAACATGCGTGTGCCCCATGCACACACAACAACGTCGCCATCACCCGCTACGACCACGTCACAGCCGCCTCTGCGGAGCATATCGATAATGATGACGGCCTCCATCTCCTCCGTACCGTTGGAGATTGGAACTAAGATCTTTGGCATGATGAAATCTGCAGTTAGTGGTGATCTTCGTCTGCGCCGCTTGCAGCAGGTGCAGGACCGCCGAGATCCGGACGGCGGATTTTGCCACCCTCGTGTCCGGTCCACGCGCCTTGGGCAAACGCTGCGATGGCGACAATAACAAACGCCAGGGCAATCTTCGATGAGATCTTCATGTTCCGCGCATGCGTAACAACTGCCCCAACGGCCAGCAGACCCGAGATGGTCATCAGCCAGAGCGTCAGCTCGGCCATCTCTTCATGTTCATGGATCGCCCCCTCGTTGATGCCGGCGATCTGTTCGACACGTTCCTCAGCTTCTTCGCCGCTGAGGTAGGCCGGCACGGCCATCAGTGCCATCACAGCATACACGATCAGTCCGGTAGAGATCGCCGCGTCGCTCCGGCGCAACATTCCTATCAGCACAACAAGGAGCGCCGCAAACGTTCCGACGATCGGCAGGTGATTGGTCAGCAAGTGCAGTTGCAGTCCATCCATGATCATTCCCATTCAATAGTGGCAGGGGGCTTCGAAGAGATGTCGTACACAACCCGGTAGATGCCACGCACCTCGTAGATGATGCGATTGCTGATACGGGCCAGCCCCTCATAGGGCATGTGATACCAGTCGGCCGT
>DNLG01000021.1:0-2686 GCA_003488525.1 Bacteroidota bacterium
GGCGGTGGCGGCGGTGGTGGTGGCGGTGGAGTAGGGTTTTGCCTCCGAATACCATAGCGCACCGATGCACCGAACTGGATGGAAGCAGCAGACCAGCTCAACCTCGAAGTCAGGTCCGTCAGTCCGTACAGCACACTCAACTGTGGCGATACTTCTAGTCCACCCGTGGTGGCCATCGGCCACGATACCGCAAGCGTTGCGAGCATCTGCACGGATGTGTTGGGAAGATCACCGCTGTAGATATTCCTGGTCCGTGCGCCATCAACGAACGTCACACCCGCATCGGAAGGCTCGATCAGTTCCTCCTGCTGCGAGAAGGTTGCGCTCATCGGCAGTCCTATCATTCCGCCGATTCGAACACGAAGCGGAAGAGACGACAATGGCCGGGCACTGACGAATGGCTCTATGCCAAGCACAGCGTAGGATGCAGCAACCGTGTGGCGGGATACGCCATCCGAGACCGTGTTGCCCTGAATGACGAAGGAAGTGAACTCATCTTCGACAAGTGAAGCAGACAGATCAGTCCAGGAAAGACGAGCTCCTATGCGCACCGGCTCGCCTGCGATGAACGCGCCCAGATCGTATGTCACAGCAGCGCCGATTGCCGGTCCAATACCATTGCCGCTCGTGAAGGTTGCACAGCACGACGGGAACCGAGGATCCAGAAGGCGAAAACCGGCCGAGTGAACGTTATATCCCGCTGCAACATCGGCCTGCAAGCCGAGGCGCGTCAGCGACGTGTCTCGCTGCGCCACTGCAGCGTGCATTCCAACCAGAGCAATCAGACAGGCAAGTCGTAGTATCATCGCACGATCAGTAATGACGACGATGAAACATACCCCTGTGCATCGAGCAGGACCCTGTAGGCGCCAACTTGGAGAGAACGAACGTCAACGTTACGGTTGTTCGCGCCATCAACCAGCTCAAACGATTCGTCCACGATGACCATGCCCTGTGGATCCACGATTCGAAGTCGTGCAGGAGTGTTGCGATCAGACCTGATTCCGACCGTGACATCATCAGAAGTCGGATTCGGGAACACCCCACCGATGCTTGGGCCGGTACGGAATCTGAAGTGTCGGGTTGGGTCGGGGTTTGCGATCCTCAGCAGTGCTGCAGCATACGTTGTGGAGACGGCCTTCCCGAAGGCAGTTGCCGACGTGTCCATGATCATCACCGAGGAATCCTGCCGACCGATTCCGGCGGGCCCAACAAGCCAGATGGCCGTATCCTGCCGGCTGAAGGATCGTTCCACTCGGAACCGCACACGACGCCGGCCAGCGGAGAACTCCTGGGAGATGATCTCACCCGAGCCCCCTGCCACATCGATGCTCTGGGCCAGGAAATGATGTTCATCCATTTCGATGATCGCCTCGAGGGGGCGGATGCCATCATACCGTACGTTCTCGGTGATGGACGTGATGATAGGAATTCTGACGATGCTTCTTGGGTCAACCGTAACGCTCTGCGGCCGCACCAAAGCAGTGCCGGCATAGGCAAGGAGCCGCACCTGGGTTATGGCAGCACACGGGGTAAATCGGAACGACAGGACATCGTTGCCACTGATCGGAGCCCCGGTGTGCGTGACGGTAAAGACAACGGAATCGCCCGGAGCGATCACCGTCGGCACCTTCAGATCGGTGGTGAATGGAGCTCCTGCGGTGAGCGTCAGCTCTGCAAGCGAAGCAGGCGTTGCCGAACGGTTCCACAGGGTGACCGTGCGCTGGGGTCGCTCAGGGATGAATGCCAGTGCCGGATGAGACACCGAGATCTCGTCACCCGCGCCACGACCTGAAACACGGATAGACCGGTAAAGAATGTTCTGTCCGGCGTAGGCAATGACAACTTCGTCGGTGTCGCTACCGCGTCGGCGGGGAACGAAGAGAACTTCGATCTCCAGGCTTGCGCCTGATGCCAGCTGCTGGCCCGGGGTGAAACCACGCACTCTGAATTGAGAGTTCGTTCCGCCGCGCATGAACAATCCGTCGATCACCACCGGCACGGGATCATTGTTGCGCAGAACAACGAATGTTCGGCGCGTCGTGTCACCAACGCAGACATCACCGAAGTTCGTCAGATCCCCGAACGTGGTGAGGTTTCTGTCGACCGACCGTATCCTGAGTGGAACCTTGATCGTGCGGTCACATGCACGAAGTTCAAAAGTATCCGTCAGCAGTCCGGTATCGCGTGGTACCGCCCTGAAACTGATCGGCAGACACTCGCCGGGAGCGATCGTATCGGCGCGGAATGCAACCGGCATCGTGACCCAAAGCGAGTCCTTGAGTCCACCGGAGTTGAAGATCGCTGCTACCGAGCCACGATTGCATACTTCGCCGGAGATCACCGTATCGATTCGCGATCCGATCAGCTGGTCACCGAATGAGATCGTTGGAGTAGACATATCCGGAGGCATGATCGCAAATGCTCCGTCGCTAAGATCAGTTTCGGGATTGATGATTCGCCGAACGAGTAGGTTCTCCCGCAGGTCATCGGAGCACGAAGCCAGCGTCGACCCGTCGGGGCCGTACTCGATATCGTTCATGAGCAGGCTATGGCCCGGCATGCCTGGAATGCCGCCGAGGATTCGGCGTTGCTGCACATCGTACTGCTGGATCTGCGGCTGACCAAGTGCCCCGAGCGTGACGAACGTCTCACTTGGATTGATGGTCACACCGACGATGTTCGA
>DNLG01000021.1:2980-5423 GCA_003488525.1 Bacteroidota bacterium
TGCGCAGCAGGTCCGTCCGATAGCGAATGACCTCTGCGCCGGACTCCGGTGAGACCCTCACGACGTCGCCACTGATGAGGGCGACGTTGATGAGACTGTCGACAAACCGTACGGCCGAGATCGGCGCATCGAGCGAAATGGTCGACCGTGACGTCAGCGTCGCACCGTCAAGCACGCGAATGCTGGCCGTTAGCGGCCCAGCGACGTAGACGGTCGTTCCTGCTGCATTGGCGCAAACTTCGGTGACCTCGGGGATGTCTGCCTCGACAACCGCCCGGGCTGAGACGTTGCCCGAATCCAGGCGCACGATCTGGTCGCGTGCCGGAGAAGGCCGATTAACAACAGCCAATAGGTTACGCGTCGAACCGGCATAGGTCAGCGCCGAGACCTTCACTCCGGGAAGGGTGGTTCCATCGATCACATACCTCTGCTGCTCGACGGACGTTACCACGTCCCATTCGATAACGGTACCGTTCTGATATACGGCGCTGAGGTAGCGTCCGTTAGCCGAGAACGCCAGATTTGTAGCCTTTGATGTTTCACCAAACAACCAGCGAGCATCCGACGCCCCCTGCTTCTGATACACCCTGATGCGAACGCTGTCGGAGTACGTCCGCGGCACATCCCACACGATCGATGAATCAGCCGTCGAGTCGATGAAATTCCACGTGCGTCCGTTATTGGTCGAAAACTCGACGAATGAGGAAAAGCCCTGAATAGCCCCTTTCCATTGGATCGGTATCCGCTGACAGGGGGCGAGTCGCTCGCCACCGTTCGGACTGATAACCTGCAGCAGTGTCGATGGCTTATAGGTTGGCGTATTGGCAAACAGCATAACCGTAAAGCGCTGGCCACCTTCAAACACCACCGTCAGAACATCGCTAACAGGACCCGGCTTGGAGGGACGGAAGACGAGGTCAAAGCGGTAGTCCGTGCCAACGTCGACCTCGACCGGTGGTGGCTTCGAGCCGAACGTGCGCTTCCACACGATAGTGATATCAGGGGAGGTGGTGATCAGCGAGTCGATGAACAGCCGACGTTCGTTACCGTTGGCGTCACGCGTTGCGGCGAACGTGCGCAGGTTGAGCTTCGTCAGCGATTCGCTCCCCACGGCAACATCACCAAGATCGAGAAACAGCGGCAGTCGCCGAAACGAACTGTCACAGATGAACACCATTCCACCGCGGTTCGGATTGATCGACCACGTAAGGGGGAGAGTTCCGACTTCGCCATTCGAGACTGCAAAGAGCGTCGCCCCGCCCTCATTCAGCGTCGGGAACTCATTGATCTTGGGCGAGAACGTCGATGCCGTAAACACCGCACGCCATATGCCGGAACCATCGGGAGTAAGCGACGTGATCCGCATGAAGCGGTTGCTCTCCTGCACGTACACATCCTGCGCCGTGAGCGGAGCCGGCTGTCCTGCTCGCGTTGCGCGAAAACGCACGGTCACCTGCGGAAACGTCGAAGCATCGATAAACGACCCAACACCCGGGATTGCCACCCCCGTGATCGTAACCTGAGCGCTGAGGCATGTCGGCCATACGATACAAAGAAGCAGCGCCAGAGAGAACCTGATGGAGAGACGCGGTAGCAGGGGGCTATTCCTGAAGTGTGGTGATGACATGTGTGGTAAACGCTGTTGCCGGCGATATAGTTACACTGCCGGGGCTGCCGGAACGAAACGTGCAAGAAACTCAACGACCACGGGATCTGAAGATGCCTGGAGTTCGTCGACCGAACCCGTAAAGCGGACAACCCCATCGTGAAGCATGATCACGTGATCGGCAATGTTGTACACGCTGAACATGTCATGCGTGATCACCACGGAGGTGGCTCGGTACTTGCCGGCGAGTTCATGCAGGAGATCATCGATCTGTTGGGACGTTACGGGGTCGAGACCGGTCGTCGGCTCGTCATAGAAGATGTACTCCGGTTGCCCCACGAGTGCGCGGGCTACACCGACACGCTTGCGCATGCCTCCCGAGAGGTCACTTGGCTTTTTTCCGGCAAGGATGGTGTACTCCCGCTCATACTCGGCACTGCCATTGCCATTGACCGGTGGAAGAAGGCCAACGGCGCTCAGCACGCGACGTGCCTCGGCATCGATCAACTTCTGATCCGTTACACCGTGCTCAACCAGACTGATGATGACGTTCTCAAAGACGTTCAGCGAGTCGAAAAGGGCAGCCCCCTGAAAGACATATCCGATGCTGCGGCGCATGTCAAAAAGCTCCTGCTTGGAGAGCGTATTGACGTCACGTCCGTCAATGAGCACCGAGCCGGAATCAGCCTTGAGCATTCCCACGATGTGCTTCAGCAGAACGCTCTTTCCGCACCCTGACCGGCCGATGATGCACGTCGTCTTACACGTCGGAAAGCTGCAGCTCACGCCATTAAGACCAACCTTGTTCCCGAATGTCTTCTTGATGTTACGAAGCTC
>DNLG01000087.1:0-239 GCA_003488525.1 Bacteroidota bacterium
TTTGCTCAGACAGGGGGCTTTTCGGACAGCTCAAGTCCTTCGGACCGCTGGATCGTGTAGTCGAGCTCCCAGTCACTCTTGAACTGCACATCGGGCCGGTCCTGATCGGCCAGCATCTCCGGTGCGGAGGTTGAGGGGCGCGCCTGACCCATGATCCAGCGCAGGCGGGTATAGGGCAGGCGCTCAAGACGGATCTTTTCGTTGTACTCGTTTTCCATCCGCCAGGCAAAGAGCTCCAG
>DNLG01000087.1:449-3792 GCA_003488525.1 Bacteroidota bacterium
ACGCCTTCCTGCCGGAGCTGGTCGATGCCCTTGCGGAATGACTTCGAGAACGACCCCGTGGCTGGCCAGACCTTGGCAAAGATCTCGGGCGCAAAACGCGGAAACGAAGGCAGCTGCAGCGAGGAGCGTTCCGTGAGCGTGTCGCCAACCTGGAACAGTCCCGGATTTGTCAGTCCTATCACGTCGCCCGGGAAGGCCTCATCGATGATCTTCCGTTCACGGCCGAAGATCTCGAATGGGTAGGTGAGTTTTGTTTCACGCCCGCTGCGTGGATGCATCGCCGTCATCCCCCGGGTGAAGGTGCCGCTGACGATCCTCAGGAACGAGATACGATCTCGATGGGCTTTGTTCATGTTGGCCTGAACCTTGTACACGAAGCCAACAAACTCTTCTTTTTCCGGCTCGACCATGCCCTGTGACATCTGGTAGGGTTGTGGCGTTGGAGCCATGGCCAGAATCGACTGAAGGAAATGTTCGATGCCGAAGTTGGTAATGGCCGATCCCCAGAAGACGGGCGTGCAGGCCCCCTTGCGGAAGGCTTCTACATCGAAGGTCGGGATGACGTGGTCGACGAACTCGAGATCTTCCAGAAGCTTGTCATGCGCCTGCTCGCCAATAGCTGATCGAAGCTCGGCACCGCGGATGTCGCCAACGCTTACAGGGGCTTTGTAGCGGTTGCCGACGGTGCGCTCGAACTCGAAGAACTGACCGCTCTGGCGGTCGAAGATCCCGCGAAAGTCCGGTCCGTCACCAATGGGCCACGTGCGCGGGATAGCGGCAATGCCCAGGACCTGCTCCACTTCGTCGAGCAGTTCCAGAGGGTTCCGAGCCGGACGGTCCATCTTGTTCATGAAGGTGATGATCGGGATACCACGATCTCGGCAGACCTTGAAGAGCTTGATGGTCTGCTCCTGAACGCCACGGCCGGCATCCAGAAGCATGATGGCCGAGTCGACGGCCATGAGCGTCCGATACGTGTCTTCGGAAAAGTCCTGGTGCCCCGGCGTATCGAGAATGTTCAGCAACAGGCCGTTGTACTCAACGCGCATGGCACTTGAGGACACGGAGATGCCGCGTTGCTGTTCGATCTCCATCCAGTCCGACGTGGTCGAACTGTGCTTGCCCCCTGTGACGGCACCGGCCTGATGGATGGCCCCCGAGTAGAGCAGGAGCTTCTCGGTCATCGTGGTCTTCCCGGCATCGGGATGACTGATGATGGCGACCGTACGTCGCCGCATGCATTCGTCGTGAATGTTGGCCATAGCCGACAAACTTACGGCTCGATGGGCGTCGACGATACCTCGCGGGTTGTGATGTCGAACAGGATGCTCACGCCAAAGCGCAGCGGGGCGATGGTCCATGAGGCATCGGTGACCACGTCGGTGAACATCGGCGAATACGTCACCTCGGGTGCGATCGTCAGACCACCGGCAAGGGGCGCAGCATATCGCAGTCCCACGGTAGCACCGGCCTGAAGTCCGCTTGTGTTGGGAATGTCGGCACTGGAAACATTGTAGAGTCCCGACCCGGTGGGGAAGTCGTACGGTAGCGACGGGTCGCTCAGACGTTCGCGCTGGTCGTATGTTCCGCCGAGGGTTGTGCCCACCCGAAGCCCGGCGATCACCCACAGGTTGCCACCCAACTTGAGATTGGCCACCGGCTCAAGGAGAAGAAACGATGTTGAGGTCGCCAGGGTATGGTCGATGGTTGTCGACAATGCCCCATTCCCTGCGCGCACGGTGATGGGTTCGGACGCCGTGAAGTCGGTCGAGGAAGACTGGTACACAAGGCGCGCACCCAGCTCGATCGTGGGGGACATCGGCAGCATGAATTCTGCGCCGAAGACCATGCCGGAGCCAGAACTGGACTCATAGCCCGGACAGCACGATGGTACGGTTGGCAGCTTGAAGTTGGAAACGCCGTTCATCATGAGACCGTAGGAGGCATGCAGACCGACGGACATGACGCGACGGGAGACCATGGCCGGTTCCTTCTTCGGAGCCGGCTTCGGACGTTCCTTGGAGAGCGATTCCTGAGCCAGGGCCGAGGCCGAGGACACGAGCAGCACTGCGAGCAGGGCGAAGATTCGATTCATCATTGCGTGTCTCCTCGGGAATTAGCGTTGAATAAGAACAGGGATGGTCGTCACCACGCCGCGAGCATTGACGGTCATGGTATAGGTGCCGGCACCGAAAGCGCCGACATCAAGTGTGCGACGCAAATCGCCCCCGGCGGCGGCACGTTCAGTGCCGCTTTGCAGCACCTCACCGAGCATGTTGGTGAGCGTCCAGGCCAGTGCGTCATTGCCCAGCCCCTTGACGTCGATGGTCAGGTCCGACGTAGCCGGAGTCGGGTACACGACGATGCCGAAACCATTCTTCTTCGGGATCAGGTACCGGTCGCCCCCTTCGCGGCAGATGTCGCTGATCGTCACCGCACCGTCACGGCGGTCGATGACCGCTCCGTTGATACCGATCCACTGGAAGTCGGTCAGCTTCAGCGCCGTGCGGTCGATCGATCCAAGGACGGCCGTGAAGTTCAGGGCGAAGAGCGTGCCAACGGTGTCGGCTCCGCGCGTTCCCTGAATTGTGATCGAGCAGGGGCCCGGTGTATTCGGCAGCCAGCAGTCGGTGGTATTTGCCCGGCCGACAATCACCGCCGGGTCATAGGTCAGCGTGGCGCGCCATGACGTAGCATTGGCGGCATTGAGCCCCTGCGATTGTGTCAGGCGCACGGGAACAATGAACTGCTCGCCAGTCTTGGCGCTCACCGAGTCGATGCTCACCGTGCTGGTGACGACGTTGGCGACCGTGCAGGTACCGGAGATGATCGTCTGGAGTTGTGGCCCGATGCATGGCAGCAGAACGGTGGCCTGTACTGTATCAAGCACGCTCGTGCGCCCCTTACAGAACGTTGAGAAGTCTGCCACCAGCTCAGCGCCCGGCAGTAGCGGTTCGAGCGAGCCCGGGACGGCCTTGTCGATCTGTGTCGTCGAGCTCATCGAGGAGATGCCGACGGTGATCGTGTCCGTACCGGTATTGGTGAAACGAATCCGTCCTGAAGCAGAATTGGTGATCGTACCGAGGTTAACCGTTGGGTTTTCGGCGCGCAGGGCAATGCTTGTGCGAACTCCCTGCAGGCGGATCACGCGGCGCACGTCGCACGGATCAAAGACCACCACGATGCTGTCGATGAGCGGACCATCGGCCACCGGCGTCCAGGTGACCGTGAACTGCTGTGCCTGACCGGCGGTGAGGGCAAGACCCGGCGTGAGACTGGTGGTGATGCGCGGACCTCCGACAATGACGCTCTTGATCGATGCAGAGCCCGTTCCGTCGAAGGA
>DNLG01000087.1:4006-6402 GCA_003488525.1 Bacteroidota bacterium
CCGTTCTTCTGGAGCGAATACGAGACGCTGACTTTGACCGCACATGGTTCTACTTGCAGTTCCTGCGTACGCGTAAACGCACCGGCCGTTCCGGGACGCAGAGAGACATCGACCGTGGCCGATGATCGAGCCGCGATGGTCAGCGGGCCTGCCGGCGTGTAGACGATTTCGGGGTCCGTCGGAAGTGTTATCGTGATCGGAACGTTCGAAGTGTTTTCGATGGTGATCGACGTGTCGCGCTGGTTCTCGCACCCTGAGAGTGTTCCGCCGTTGATCGACGCAGGTGCGACCGTAGCGGTCACCGCGCTCGTGACGGCGTTGAGCTTGACGCGGAGCGAATCCTTGCATGCACCGGACTCAAAGGGGAACACAACGTCTACCGAATGCGTCCCGGCAGTCGGCGTGTAGGAGAACACGACATCACGGGTCTCGCCCGGCTTGAGTGTTACGTCCGCTGTAGGTGATACAAGTGCGAAGGGGGCTGATACGGCTGCCGGTTTGACGACGAGGTCGACCTTGCCACTGTTGCGAATAACGGCCGTGTCCAGGCGCACCGTGGTTTCGCACACGACGCCGGCACCGAATGACACGACGCCTGGTGTGATAGACGCCGTGAGTTGATCCTTCTTCGCCGTGTAGCGATAGAGGGCCGACCAGCCGCACGGTGTGCCGGTGACGTTGAACGTTCCACTGATGGTTCCGGCCGTGGATGCCGCAATGCGCACGCGCAGCGTCACCGATGCGTTCGGTGCGATCACCACGCCCGGCGTAAGCGACGTCAGCATGCTGATACGAGGGTCGTCCGGCACGAAGCCCGTGGCGCGAAGCTCATACGAGTGCGGGTTGCTGATGGTAATGTCGGCCTCGGCAGACGAGGCGCAGGCATCGATGGTGCCGAAGTCGACTGTGGAAGGCGTCACCCCCGGCTTTGGATCGATAACCGTCACCTGCACCGTGTCACGGGCCGTGCAGCCGGATCCGTCGGTTACCGTGACCTCGTAGCGGGAGGTGGTTCCGGGGTTGACGTTAACCGTTTGCAGGGTGTCATCATCGATGAATTCGACGCCGGTCTCGATACGGTTCCATTTGAATTTGTAAGGGGCTGTACCGCCGCTCGGTGTTGCGCGAAGAGCAATGCTGGACTTGATGCAAAGCGACGTATCACGTCCGGCCGATACTGAAGGCTTCGGATTGCGTCCGATGAAGATGGTGTCGCGGTAGCGGCAACCATCGGTAGTGGTGCAAAGAACCGTGTACGAGCCAGAGTCGCGCACGACGATGTTTGCGGTGGTCTCGCCGGTCGACCACAGATACCGTGCGAATCCCTTCGGTCCGATCAGCTGACGTGAGTCAACATCGCAGATCGTGGCTGGTCCGTTGGGCTGGATCACAATGATCGAATCCTTACACTGCGTGAAGTATGCCAGAAACGCATTCTTGCGCAGTGTATCCTTGTCGAGTTTCGAGGAGTCCTGATAGGCCCCCGGCGTTGTCGTCATGCGGTAACTCTGTGCGATGCCGGTAAAGACCACATAGGCGTTGTTGTCGAGAGCCACGTCGAATAGCTCATCGTTGCCGAAGTCGACATTTGGCGGAACGACCGGCGGTGGCGGCGGTGGAGGTGGCGGCGGGGTCGGGAGGTTGTCCTGCGGCGGCGCTCCCAGGAATGAACCATACAGGAGGGTCTGGCCCGTGGGGTTGAGCTTGCCCATGATGCCGTCTGTGCCGCTCAGCGCAAACGGCGTTGCCTGCAGAGCGTCTGGCGTAAGAGGAATATTTGGAGAGCGACCCGTGCTGCCGGCCACCCAGATGTTATCGGCCTGATCGATGGCCACGCCGCGCAGGGCATCGGCCGAGTCGCCGCCGTAGTATGTCGACCATGCGACCGCGCCCGCCGAGGTGTACTTGCGAATGAAGCCGTCGCTTGGTCCGGCAAGCGTTGCCTTGATAGCGTTGGACACCGGGAAGTCGCCGGCTTCTGCCGTGCCGACGATCACCACGTCGCCCTTGCTGTCGATGGCCAGGTCTCCAAGCGTCTCGAAGCTCGCCGATCCGAAGACCGACGCCCACAGGCGCGTCGGTGTGGTTCCGAACTTCACAACGCCGACGTCGTAGATGCCCTTGAACCTCGAGCCATCGGTGACAGGGAAGTTGGTTGATTCCGTTGTACCGCTAAAGATCACGTTGCCTTGCTTGTCGAAGGCGATCTTTCCTCCGTATTCGAAGTCGCCCCCTCCGTAGAAGATCAGATAGTCATTCGTCCATTTGTTGGGTGCGTTTGTTCGCGGCTTGACGATGCTCAGGAAGAGGTCGGTGTTGTCGTTGAAGTTCGTGGTGTCCTTCCGAAAGGGGGCTTCACCGAACAGTCCACCCAGTCTTGGTGAGCGGGTGTGTCC
>DNLG01000087.1:6726-18213 GCA_003488525.1 Bacteroidota bacterium
ACGTCGTTGAGTTTGTCGATGAGCGAACCGCCGTAGTAGGTGTGCCAGAGGAATTGTCCGCGCTCGTCGAACTTGGCGACATATCCATCGGTCTGAGCCTTGAGGCGCCGCTGCAGTACACCCGGGGAGCTCGGCATGTTGGTAGCGATCGTCGAACCGGCGATGATGACATTGCCCGTTGGATCGATGGCGGAGTAGGCCGACTCGATCGTGTTATTGCCGCCGTAGTAGGTGGCCCAGATACGCTGAGGATCAACCACCAGTACACGTGTTGGATCGTACGCTGCAAGATTGAACCGAACCGACGAGCCGCTGATCTGATACCGGGCCTTGACGGGGATACGATTCATTCCGTTGTCATCAGTCGTGAAGACCACCGGGGCCTGCTCGCCAAGTGAACCGAGCGGCGTCTCGACCACGAGGTTGCCGTCCTCGTCTGTTACCGGAGCCGTCGTGCCTTCATAGCGGAAGGCGATCATGCGCGGGTCGGCACCGGGCTCGACCACAAAGTCGTACTTCAGACCAAGTGACGTCAGATAGAGGCGCATATCGATACCGGGCCACACGTCGTGGTAGACGATGCTGCCGAAACGGTCGGCTGCGATGCCATCGATACCCGTCTGTGCATTGATGTAGCGCATCGTTCCGGGCTGACGTCCCGAAAACTCGATCCGGGGGTCCGGATTGCTGCCGATCAGGCGCATATCGGTCCGGAAAAGATCGACCTCGTAACCCGTCATGTACGGGTCGCGGTTCGATACCCGGTAGGTGACCTGCTGAAGAATGTCCAGCCCTTTACCGTGGATGTACGCCGTTGTCGACCCCAGGCGCAGCACCGCGTCAACACCGTACGGCTGCCGACCGCCTTCGTAGCGGGCCTGGCCGACGTTCCGTTCGAAGGCCACCGGCGCCGATGGGGAGGAAAGCTTCGGATTGATCTTTGCGTTCAGCGCAAGCCCGAAGCTCATCAGGCTCATTAGAACGACCGAAACAAGAACACGGTAACGACGTTGCATGGAAATCCTCGCGACGATGGTGGTATGCAGACTGGCGAGAATACGACACAATCGGCCAACCGACAAGTAACAAGCGGTGCTATTGCGTATCATTGGCGCAAGTCTGATCACCATGACAACTACCTGAACCATGACGACGCTAGAGACCCTCTCGACGGCAGCCGGCCGAGCACTGCTTCGGGACCTTCATCAGGAGCTGCGCTTTGACAAGCAGCTGAACTCGCTGACAACGCTCGGCTACCTGTGGCGGATCTGCACGCGCGAAACAGATCTGTTCCGAACGGTTAACCGCGACGTGACTATTCTGCATCCGCTCGGACTGCTCTCGGGCACCTCATTGTGGATGCAGGAGATCGTTAACCGGTTTTACTATGCGCCGATCAATGCTTTTGTATACGTTGGTGCCGCCTTCCTTCTTGTGGCGGTCGGACTCAACCGCATCCGCATCATCGACACTCCCGGACTGCTGGTAGCGGCGATCATTCTTGAGGCCCTTCTGCTTCTGCTGCTCTTCCTCGTGATGTTCTTCACTCCTCCTTCGGAGCTGGAAGCTCCCGGAATGGATACGCGTTCTGACGGGACGTCGCAGGAACTTCTGCGTGAGCTCGGGGAGATCGGACGCGACTATGCGGCGATGGCCGTTCAGTTGGAGACCATCTCGGTGACGC
This sequence comes from Bacteroidota bacterium, assembly GCA_003488525.1. Lineage (GTDB taxonomy): Bacteria > Bacteroidota > Ignavibacteria > Kapaibacteriales > Kapaibacteriaceae > UBA10438. Next base: position 8,411 of record DNLG01000087.1, read on the forward strand.
TTCACGAGGTGGTTGAGCGGCAGGACGCCATGACGCAGCAGCTGCGCAGCAGTGTGGACGCTGCCGTGAGCGCCGTGGCGCCAAATCCGGAGCTCATGCAGTCGATGAAGCAGAACACGCAGGCACTGGCGGAGTTTTCCGAGAGCGTGATGCTGCTGAGCGAGCGCCTGCGCGCCGTCGAGCGCCAGGAGGTCGAGGGCCTGGTGCGCCAGGAATTGGAACGCATTCTCTCACGCAACATCGTCGACCGAGATGGATCAGCGTCAGCCGCGCCGTCGAAGAGTTGAGATTTACTTCATCCTGTACCTGCTTGCGCTGGTACTGTTGATGCCCGATGCCGTCCCGCCAAGTTCGGAGACGGAGCAGGATCGCGCGCCCCTTCGCATAGAGCTCTTCCCGGAGCGTATTCGCCTTACGTGCGAGGTCAAACGCGACTCGTCAGGGGGCGTTCAGGTGCTTGGCATGGACTCGACGAACGTGATCCGCTATTCACCGGAGCTGACCAACGTCAGGGTCCGAGCGATCATCGAAGATGTTTCCACCGGGCAGACGCTGACGATCGACGAGGACAGCACCATGCCGCGTCGGTTTGCCAGTGTGCGGCATGATGCCGGGCGGAGTGCGTTCGTCTTTTCGTGGCGACCTCTTGCGGATGCGGCCGAATCGAAAACTTTCCGAGTGATCCTTCAAGCCAGCGGCGTGCCGATCAACGGCGTTGCCACTGATGCTCTCAGCGCGGTTGGCAGCACGCAGTTTGTGCTCACAACCGTGGTCAACGATCAGCAGCCCCCTCAACTGGTCTTCATGCCGGGTCGGCGCGACACTCTCGTGCTTCGCCAGACGGCACTGCCTGCCGAAGGCCCCACCGGAGCGGGCGAGTTCTGGATGGAGCCGGCCCGTGATCAGGTGGTGACGTTTTCCATGCAGGAGTGGACCAACCGCATCTCGCTGGGCGGTGCCGACCCGCAGCGGGACCTTGCAGAGATGCCCTCGCTGCGGGTAAGTGGTGAGCCGATCTCTGATCTATCTCGGACGATCGAACAGCGGACGCTCGTGGTTCGCGGACGCGCCCCACGTTCGGGAACCTCAACAGTCGAGGTCACGGCACGTCGTGCCGACGGCGTCGTGCGGACGACCAGTTTCCGGGTGGTCGCTCTGAGCTTCTCCACACCGTCGGTGCCGGAGGTGGTCTATCCGGGTGTAGAGTACGTGATCGATCCGAAGATCCCTGCCGATCGACCCGGCATCCGCGCCGTGGTGCGCGATGGAAGTCGCGAGGTTGCCGCTACCTCAGAAGGTCAGCTGCGGTTGCGGTTTTCGGCGCGTGACACCGGACGGACCTTCGTGTTCGAGCGGATGATCGATGGAGCGGCCGACCCGAATGCGCAGCAGATCCAGGTTCGCCCCTTCCCTGCGCCGGTCATCCGTGAGATCCGGCGTGATCCAGACCCGAACAAACGACTTGTGGTGGTCCAGTTTTCGTCGCATGAGCGCGGTGAGAACAGGCCTCAGCTTCGCCTGGTCGATGGCAATGCCGCGTCGGTACGAAAGCTTTCGGGCTATCTGCGTCAGGCCGACAATGCCCGTCCGGCCATCACCTGGCTTGAGGTTTTCGAGGTCAGCCGAAGGGATGTTGCCAAGCCGTTCACGTTCCGTGTGCAGGCTACCGACGAGCGTGGCAAAGAAAGCCCCGTGGTCAGTTCAGACTGACGTTAGCAGCGTTTCGGCGTGCCTGGCGGTAGAGGCGCACGTTGGCATTGTGCTCGTTGAGTGTGCGTGCAAAACGGTGACGTCGGCTGGTATCGCCCCTTGCAACAAAGAACAACCAGTCGTGCGATTGCGGCCTGCAGGCAGCTTCCAGGGCGAGGCGTCCCGGATTGCCGATCGGTCCCGGCGGGAGCCCCTTGTGCACGTAGGTGTTGTAGCGGTTTGACGCATCGCGCAGTTCAGAGCCGGTGATCCGGTCACGTCCGGTTAGGTATTGCACCGTCGGATCGGCCTGCAGTAGCATGCCAATGCGCAGCCGGTTGGCATACACGCCGGCAATCGTGGGCATCTCATCGTCGACGGCTGCTTCAAGCTGCACGATCGAGGCCAGCGTGGCCAGCCGGAGACGGTCGTTCCAGTCTGCCGAAGAGGACACGCCAGGCAACGTGGACCATATGCGGCGTGCGTGTGATGCCATCATGTCGCCGACGTAGCCGACATCATCACAGCGAAGCACGAAGTACGTGTCGGGCATCAGGAAGCCCTCCATCGTGGGGGCCTGCACGCCATAGCGCCGTCGGACGGAGTCAGCCGAACACCATGCCACGAAGGCAGCCGAATCAATGCTTGCCCGTGCCGAGAGTCGACGGGCAATTCGATCAATGGTGAACCCCTCCGGTATGGTCACCTTGATAAGGGGCTCGCGGCGCCCCAGAACGATCATCAGAATCGCGTCCAGCGCCGTCATCTCCGGCCGGACGTGATACCATCCCGGCTGAATGCTTCTGCCGCTTATCCAGAGTCCCAAACGCGCACCGTTGCGCACCACGAGCAGCTGTGCGATGCCGGCCTGGCGTGAGAGCAGACCGATGAAGGGGGCCATGGAGACCTCCGAGCGCGCGATGCTGACCGCCCCCTCACAGTTGAGCGGACGCAGCAGAACCGATGCGAGAAAGATCAGGAGCAGCCCGAGAATCACTGCGGCTGCAAGCGGCCGACGACGCATCATGCAGCGGCTGACTCGGCGGATGAGGAGGTGACTGTTCGCACAAAGATCTCGTGCAGCGAGGGTTGCATGACGGAAAACTCGATCACATCGACCGCCGAAGCGACGCTGCCGAGCACATCGCGCACGCTGGTCGATGGATCGCGGCGCAGGATGACGGCCGAACCTGTCTGATCGACCACCTGCGTGCCAGGGATCTGCATAAGAGGCTCAACAGAACCCGTGCAGCGCACGCGGATGCGATCCGACTCGTAGCGTGAACGCACCTCGGAAACTTCACCGGCAAGAACCACACGTCCGCGGTTGATGAGCGCGATATCGTCACAGAGCCGTTCAACCTGATCCATCTGATGGGTCGAAAGAATGATGGTCGTTCCGCTCTGCTGCAGCTCACGGGTGACCGCGATCAGCAGGTCAGCGTTGACCGGGTCGAGCCCGCTGAACGGCTCGTCCAGGATCAGCAGGGAGGGGGCATGCAGGATCGTGGCGATGAACTGCACTTTCTGCTGCATCCCTTTGGAAAGTTCTTCGATCTTCTTCGTTCCCCAGCCGCTGGCGTCCATGCGATCCAGCCAGTACCCGATGCGCTCCGAGGCACTGCGCGCATCAAGCCCCTTGAGTCCGGCGAAGTACCGCAGCTGTGCCTCCACGGTGAGCTTCTTGTACAGCCCGCGTTCCTCGGGAAGGTAGCCGATACGCTCGCGTCGCACGTCCACCGATTCCAGCCCGCTGAGCGTGATCGTGCCAGAGTCTGGCAGTGTGATGCCGGTGATCATCCGGATGAGCGTGGTCTTGCCCGCCCCGTTGGGGCCCAGCAAGCCAAAGATTCGTCCCTGATGAACATCGATCGAGACATCGTTATTGGCGCAGTGCGCGCCATAAAACTTCGTGAGGTGGCGTACGGATAACATGGTCCAAAGCTACGATCGTTTGCTGATTTGTAAATTCGCGGCACCTTTTCGACGGCATCCGTGTTCTGGCTCGTCGATCATCGATCAATACGGTAAGGCATCTCATGAAGGCGTTCGGCGACATCTGGCGTTCGAATCTGTTCCAAAAGTGGCTTATGGCCATTACGGGACTTTTCCTGGTCCTGTTCCTGCTCGGTCACCTCTCGGGTAACCTGCTGGTGTTTCTGGGTCAGGCGCACATTAACGAATACGCTCACGGACTGCGCACCATGGGCCATGGCGCGGTGCTGTGGGGTGCGCGCATCGGACTGCTGACGTTCTTTATTCTGCATGTGGCTTCGGCCATCACGCTCTCGCGTCGCAACCGTCAGGCCCGTCCGCAGAAGTATGCAAAGGTTGAGGCGCGTTCCTCAACGCTGGCCTCGCGGACCATGCTCTATTCCGGATTGCTGCTGATCAGCTACGTGCTCTATCATCTTGCCCACTTTACCTGGGGGGCCGTTCACGCGCAGCATTACGCGCAGGCTACCTTCATCCTGCCGTCGGGCGAACTCGTGCCGGACGTCTACACGATGGTGGTCAAGAGCTTCAGTGAGCCCCTTATCACCGTGCTGTATCTGCTGTCAATGGTCATGGTGGGTCTTCACCTGAACCATGCCATTGCCAGTGCCTTCCAGACGCTCGGCGTCACCAACCGCCGCATCGTGCCGATGGTGCGTACCATCGGTCCGGCTCTGTCGATCCTCATCGCACTTGGTTTTTCGGCCGTGCCGCTGGCCATCATTCTCGGACTCGTCAAGATCTAATCGCAGAAAGCTCAACGGTATGGAACTTAACAGTGCACTTCCGGGCGGACCCATCCAGCAGCGATGGGACAAGCATCGGGCTGAGCTCAAGCTCGTCAACCCTGCTAATAAGCGGAAGTTCTCCGTCATCGTGGTCGGCACAGGCCTGGCCGGTGCGTCGGCATCGGCAACGCTGGCCGAACTCGGCTACAACGTGCAGGCCTTCACCTATCATGACTCGGCACGTCGGGCTCATTCGATCGCCGCACAGGGTGGAATCAATGCCGCCAAGAATTACCAGAACGATGGCGACAGCGTCTGGCGATTGTTCTACGATACGGTCAAAGGGGGCGACTTCCGCGCCCGCGAATCGAACGTCTACCGCCTGGCCCAGGTATCGGTGAACATCATCGATCAGTGCGTGGCGCAGGGCGTGCCGTTTGCCCGTGAGTACGGCGGATACCTCAGCAACCGATCCTTCGGTGGTGCCCAGGTGTCGCGTACGTTCTACGCCCGGGGACAGACGGGCCAGCAGCTCCTGCTGGGCGCTTATCAGGCACTGATGCGTCAGGTGGGTCTGGGCAAGGTCAAGCTCCACAACAAGCAGGAGATGATGGACCTGATCGTCATCGACGGTCGTGCCCGCGGTATCGTCACGCGTGACATGGTCACTGGTGTGGTTCGGTCGCACATGGCCGATGCGGTGATCCTGGCCACCGGCGGTTACGGCAACGTCTTCTACCTCAGCACGAATGCCAAGGCGTGTAACGTTACGGCCACCTACCGCGCGCACAAGCGCGGAGCGCTTTTTGCCAACCCATGTTACACGCAGATTCACCCGACGTGTATTCCGCAGAGCGGTGATTATCAGTCGAAGCTCACGCTGATGTCGGAGTCGCTTCGTAATGACGGGCGAATCTGGGTTCCGAAGAGCAAGGGTGATCAGCGCAGTCCGGACCAGATCCCGGAGTCTGATCGCGACTACTACCTCGAGCGTAAATACCCGTCGTTTGGTAACCTCTCGCCCCGTGACATTGCCTCACGGGCAGCAAAGGAAGTCTGCGACGAAGGACGCGGCGTCGGCCCGGGCGGTTTGGGCGTGTACCTGGATTTCTCTGATGCCATCCGCCGTCTCGGTGAGAAGGTTATTGCCGACCGCTATGGCAACCTGTTTGAAATGTACGAGCGCATCACGGGTGAGAATCCATACAAGGTGCCGATGCGGATCTATCCGGCCGTGCACTACACCATGGGTGGCCTGTGGGTGGATTACAATCTGATGTCGAACGTGCCCGGACTGTTCGTCCTGGGAGAGGCGAACTTCTCCGATCACGGTGCGAACCGACTGGGTGCTTCGGCGCTGATGCAGGGTCTGGCCGACGGATACTTCGTCATCCCATACACCATCGGTGGCTACTTTGCCCAAGGGGGCTTGACGGCCGTCAACGCAGAGAGTGCCGAAGCCCGGCAGGCTGTCAAGGACGCCGAGCAGAAGATCCAGACGCTTCTGTCAATCGGTGGCAAGCGTTCGCCAACATCGTTCCACCGTGAACTTGGTAAGATCATGTGGGACAAGTGCGGCATGGCGCGCAATGAGGCTGGGTTGAAGGAAGCGCTAACGCGCATCCCCGAGCTGCGCGAGGAGTTCTGGCAGAACCTTGTCGTGCCGGGAACCGGAACAGAGCTGAATCAGTCACTCGAACTCGGCCTGCGTGTTGCGGATTTTCTGGAATTCGCCGAGCTGATGTGCTATGACGCGTTGCAGCGTAACGAGTCGTGCGGCGGGCACTTCCGTGAGGAGTATCAGACCGAGGACGGCGAAGCGAAGCGCAACGACGAGGACTACTGCTATGTGGCAGCGTGGGAACACACCGGTGTTGGCAAGACACCGACGCTGCACAAGGAGTCGCTGACATTTGAAAACGTGCAACTGGCAACACGGAGTTACAAGTAATGAACCTTCGACTGCACATCTGGCGTCAGGCCGGACCCGATGATATGGGCATGCTCAAGACGTACGACATCGCCAACGTCAGTGAGCACATGAGCTTCCTCGAGATGCTTGATGTCCTGAACGAAGAGCTCATCGCCAAGGGCGAAAATCCGGTGGCCTTCGATCATGATTGTCGTGAAGGCATCTGCGGAACCTGTGGTATGGTCATCAATGGACGTCCACACGGGCCCCTTGCCCGCACCACGGCGTGCCAGCTGCACATGCGGACATTCAAGGATGGCGACGAGATCTACATCGAACCGTGGAGAGCCAAGGCCTTCCCGGTCCTTCGTGATCTGGTGGTCGACCGTGGTTCGTTCGACCGGATCATCCAGAAGGGCGGCTTTATCAGCGTCAATACCGGCAATGCTCAGGACGGCAACACGCTTCCCATCGGTAAGCCTGATGCGGACCGTGCCATGGATGCTGCGGCCTGCATCGGTTGCGGCGCATGCGTTGCCGCGTGCCCGAACTCTTCGGCCATGCTCTTTACGGCGGCCAAGATCGGTCACCTTGCATCACTCCCTCAGGGACAGGCCGAGCGTTCATCTCGGGCACTGGACATGGTGCTGCAGATGGACACCGAGGGCTTTGGTGCCTGCACGAATCATTATGAGTGCGAGGCCGCCTGTCCGAAGGGTATCAGCGCAGAGTTCATCGCGCAGATGAATCGTGACTTTGTTGCCAGCGCTCTGGGCGGCAAGGCCTAACGGGGAAGTCTCAGCGCAGCATCTGGAGATATTCTTCGACCGCGCGCTCAAATCCAACCAGTACGGCACGTCCCACCAGGGCGTGCCCGATGGAGACTTCCTCGATCTCCGCGATCGATCTCAGAGGGCCGATGTTTCGCAGATCGAGCCCATGTCCGGCAGTCACCACCAGTCCCGCCTGCGCGGCTATCCGTGCGGCCGACGTTAAGCGTTCCAGTTGGATCATTGATGCGGCTCCGCTGCGGGCGTTGGCGTACGTTCCCGTGTGGAACTCGATAATGTCAGCTCCACACGCCGCGGCTGCCTCGATCTGATCGGCTTCCGGTTCGATAAAAAAGCTGACCTCAATGCCGCGCTCATGGAACCGCTCGGTCAGTGTTCGGTAGCGTTCCACATGTCCGGCCACTGCCAGGCCCCCTTCCGTCGTTAGCTCCTCACGCTTCTCCGGTACCAGCGTCACCAAGTCCGGCACGATGTCCAGGGCAATGGCAATGATCTCTTCAGAAGCGGCCATCTCCAGGTCGAGCTTTGTGGTTACGATCTCCCGCAGCACGCGGACGTCGCGATCGTTCACGTGGCGACGGTCTTCACGCAGGTGACAGACAATACCGCTGGCACCGGCCAGTTCGGCAAGGACGGCCGCATGGACGGGGTCGGGCTCAATGCCCCCGCGGGCTTCCCGCAGCGTGGCGACGTGATCGATGTTGACGGCAAGACGAATGGACATGGCCGGGTGGGGAAACAATTAGTGGAAACGACGCGGTGGTTTACGTGTTAGATGCTTATGAACGCCTGAGAAGGCGACCGTGTTGTGGTATTTTTGCGGCTGGCCAACACTGGCCTGCAAAGGTAAGGCCGGCAGCGATGGGTCGTATATCAACGCGTCACTCTCTGCACGTTCGGCAGTTCGTTTGCAATCATGTTCAACAAGCTCATGGCTTATCCAATGCAGTTTTTCCTCCTTGCTATGCTCGTATGGTGTTGTGCCACGGGCGACCTGTACAGCCAGAAGACCCCAGCGACGTCCGTGGCCTCTGCGCCATCGGTATCTATCGATGGGCTCATTGGCAATGTCGGACAATGGCCCTCGCACGTTCTGTATGCATATCGCTCCAGCGGACAGAACGTCTGGGTTACCCGATACGGAACAGAGGTCGAGTCCTACGCCACAGACCGCACCGCCGGCATGCGCCACGGACGCGTCGAGTCGCGGCGTCTGCTCAACGCAGGTCAGGCAGTAACGGCGATTGCATCCGAGCAGATCTCCACGGTCAGTTTCTTTCGTGGACGGCACTCGTCGCAGTGGTTCGCTGCGCCGGTCTATCGATCGGTCGTAATCCGAGACGCTGCACCCGGGGTGACCGTTGAGTATCGTGCCGTTGGCAGGGGGCTTGAGCAGTCTTTTACTCTTGATGCAGGTGTGAGTCCATCCGCTGTGAGTTTTGTTGTCGAACCTTCGGCCGACGGCGGATCGCCACGCGCGATCGTCTCGCCGACCTCGTCGATCGTCTATGCCTCGTATGTGGGAGGACCGTCCGACGACCAGGTGGCAGGCATCGAGTACCTGTCCAATGGTGAGGTGGTGATCGGTGGCACGACATCCAGCCTGTCCTATCCGGGCGTTACGGGCGGATACTCGACGTCCCTCAAGGGCGTCAGCGACGGCTATCTGGTGCGTCTCGATCGGAAGCTTCAGCGCGTGCTTTCGTACACTTTTTACGGTGGCAACGGAGAAGACCGCATCAATGCACTCGTGCGTGACAAGGCAAACGGCATCTATATCACCGGCGAGACGTCGTCTGCAGACCTTCCCGTGACGTCGGGAGCATCGGGTCAGCTCTACAAGGCCGGTATCGACGCCTACATCGCGAAGTTTGACAGTACACTCACCAGGCTGCAGATCAGCGGTTACCATGGCGGGAATAAGGACGACATTGGCGTTGCCATTGCCGTTGACCAGAACGGCGTCATCTTCCTTGCCGGCAACACGAACTCGACAACGAATCTGCCGGTGACGTTTCCTGTCACGATCACGCGACGTGACTGGCGCGGGCGGACGTTCACCGAGCCCGGTGGCGGATCCAATCAGGGCGTCGTGGACATCTTCCTGGCCTTCTTTTCGGTGAACGGGTCGTTGCAACAGAGTCGGTACTTCGGCCGCAGCGGTATCGACCGCGTAACGGCAATGTGCATCGACGGATCGAACAGCGTCTATTTCACCGGATCGACAACCTCACCGGACTTCGAGACATCACCCACGCCGGGGTTCTTCTCATCGGGTCGTCTGCCGTATGACCGGACGTTCAACGGCGGCACGACCGATGCTTTTGTTGTCAAGATGAACAACGAGCTCCAGCTGGCCAAGTCCGATGACGGAACATACTCGACGTTCTTCGGCGGAAATGGCGACGAGGAGGGGCGTGGCATTTTCGTCGATGAGATCGGGCGTGCGCAAGTTGTGGGCGTGACCAGATCGACCAACCTCGAGACGATCGGCACTCTGATAACGCAACCCATCGGAGACCAGGATATCTTTCTGGCTGTGTTCCCTGATGACGGACGAAATCTCACAGGAGCAACCTACTTCGGCGGTACCGGTACGGATGATGTCAGAAGCGTCCGCTTCAATCCCGTGTCACGTCTTGCCGTGCTTTGCGGAGCCACTCAGTCTGGCGACTTCCCGGTTGCCGG
>DNLG01000087.1:18455-19280 GCA_003488525.1 Bacteroidota bacterium
CTCGGTGGCTCCGATGCTGATACCGTGGTTGCGCTGTCGGTCGACCCGGTCGGCGACCTCTACTATGTGACAGCGACCACGTCAGACAATCTGCGGCTTCCGGACAGCGCTGCCCAAGGTGCGGTAGGGGGCTCCAATGCCTACGTCGGGAAGTACGCGATCGGAACTGTTGAGCTTACCGTCCCGAGCGGCGATGAGGTCTGGTGTGCCGGTTCAAACCGCGCCATCAGCTGGTCGGCCCAAGTTCTGCCTGACTCTACAAAGTACTCGATCGAGCTTGCCCCCGCAGGCAGCAGCAACTGGACCGTTTTAACGCGTACGGCGCTCGGACGCAGTTTCTCCTGGAAGGTCCCGAACGTTCCGACGGGTCAGTACCAGATGCGCATTACGACATCACGTGGTCACTTGAGTCGCCTCTTGACGCCGTTCACCATTTCCAATCCACCTTCGATCAAGGAACAGCCCAAAGATGCCAGTGCATGTCTCGGCGGACGTCTGGTGCTTCGTGTTGTGGCCGAAGGGGCCGGACTGAAGTATCAGTGGCGCAGAGGCGGGAACAACATTGCCGGCGCCACGGCTGATACACTCGTGATCCCTGCCCTGGATGCAGCGGCACTTGGTCGCTACGACTGCGTGATCACCGGAACCTGCACGCCGAATGCAACGTCTGCTGCCGTCAACGTCACCACTGCCGTGGCTACGGCTATCAGCAGGCAGCCGTCCGGTGTTGCGGTCGATGCCGGCAAACCATTCACGCTATCGGTCGCTGCCACAGGGTCGAATCTGGCCTATCAGTGGTTGCGCAACGGAGCGCCGATCACGGGG
>DNLG01000087.1:19530-21715 GCA_003488525.1 Bacteroidota bacterium
CGCTTCGCCTGGTCGGCAGCCACCCGGTAGCGGACATGGCGCATGTGCGCTTTGAATTGCCGGTTGCATCCGAGGTGACAGCCTCGGTGATCGACCTTCAAGGTCGAGTGGTTGTCCGCCTCGATGCCGGTATGCTTGCACAGGGAACACACGACATGCACGTTCCGACCACGGAGTGTGAGTCCGGAACGCATCTGTTGAAGATCTCGGCCGGTGCCACAACATGGACACTGCGCATGGTGGTGATGCGCTGACCTTTCCAGTTTTTGTTTGCTTGAAGTAACATTTTCTCTCCTGAGCTGTTGTTCTGTGTCGGCCGAGAATCTGTTTCCTCATCTGGGGCACCCTTCATGCAAGCATTCTGCGGGCGTTTTCTGCGCCTGATCACCGTAGTCATTACAATGACAGTAGCCAGCCAGGGCGTGCTGGCATCCACAATTGAGGCCGCACAGACGCAGGTGCGGGGGTTCATCATGAATGTCGGGCAATGGCCGGCAGAGATCCTCTGTGCCGCCCGGCAGAACGGCGCTGATGTGTGGGTCACGCGCACGGGGGTGGTGGTCGACCAGTACTCGCTTGTCAGAGCCGAGCAGAAGCGCATCGGAAATGTCACGCGCGAGGGATTCCGCTTTATGAGCCCTGACTTCAACCTCAAGTCAGGGGCCCGCAAGAGCACGGTAACTTTTGCGCTCGGCAATCAGCCCAGTCAGTGGGTAACTGCACCGGTCGTATCGGATGTAGCCTTGGAGGAGTATTACCCCGGGGTGACCTTTGCTTTCAGCCTCGGTGCTGATGGCCGCGTCCGCCGCGAGATCGTTGTCAAGGCTGGTGCTGACATGTCTCTCTTGCGTCATGACCTTCTTGGCGGCGCGAAGAATGAAGTTGCTGATGTCACACCGCCAACGTCGACCGTGTACGGCTCGTTTATCGGAGGACCCGGTGATGACGAGCTCGTTGGTGTCGAGTATCTCTCCAATGGAACCGTCGTCGTTGCCGGCACGACATCCGAGTTCGCGGCTCCGGGAGCCACAGGGGGCTACAGCACATCCATCAAGGGTAAGCTGGATGGCTTTCTGGCCCGTTTTGACACGCGTCTCGAGAAGGTCCTGTCATACACCTTCATTGGTGGTGGAGCCGATGACCGGATCTATTCGCTGACAAAGGACAAGAACAACAACGTCTACGTGACAGGTGAGACCGGTTCATCGGATTTCCCGACGACATCGGGCGTTACCGGCAAGCTCTATAAGGCGCTGTCGGATGCCTTTGTGGCAAAGTTCGACTCGACGCTTACCAAGCTCGTCGTTGGGTTCTATCATGGCGGGAACAAGGACGACATCGGCCGTGCGATCAAGGTCGACCAGGACGGAGTGATGTTCGTTGCCGGTAGCACAACATCCACGACGAACTTTCCGGTCACCTTCCCGGCTACGGTCAGGATCAGCATCCCCGGGGGCTGGGGCCGGCCACCAACATTCCGCGACGTTCCGGGTGGCGGAGCCAATCAGGGTCAGACCGACGGCTTTGTAGCATCGTTTTCTGCAAATGGTTCACTTCTTCTTTCACGCTTCTTTGGCGGAACGGGTCACGACATTTTCAATGCCATGGCTCTTGACAAATCAAACAGCGTCTACATGACCGGTTCGACCACCTCGTCGAATTTCGAAACGGCTCCGACGTCCGACCGATTTGCATCGGGACGGAAACCGGCCGACGAGACCTTTAACGGCGGATACACGGACGCCTTTGTCGTCAAGCTAAGCCGCGATCTTACACTTGCCAGCACCGACGACGGAACCTACTCAACGTATTTCGGTGGTGATGGTGATGAGGAAGGAAAGGACATTGTGGTAGACGACCTTGGACGCGCCTACATCGTTGGGTGGACCACGTCGACGAACCTTCCGGCCGTTGGAACGCTCAATACTCAGCGAATAGGCAAGAAGGACATTTTCCTCTCGTTCTTTGCTGACGACGGACGTGAACTTGCCGGTACCACCTATTACGGTGGAACTGGTGACGATGAAGCACACGCCGTGCGCCTGCTCTCCGGCACCACCGTCATGATGGCCGGAACGACCAACTCGGAAAACTTTCCGCTCGAGGGTGCCGGAATTGTCTCGTCGCGTGCCGGAGATACGGACGGTTTCATCGCGACGATCAACACGGCCACGAACATCTATGC
>DNLG01000087.1:21898-30826 GCA_003488525.1 Bacteroidota bacterium
TCCCCTTGGCAATCCGTACTACGTTGCCAGCACAACCTCAAAGAACCTGCTGACGTATCCAAAGTCGGCTTCCGGAGCTTCTGATGGACTCCACGGATACGTTGCCAAGCATGCTTTCGGCGTTGTTGAGGTGACCGCTCCGGCAGGGGGCGAGATCTACTGCGTCGGAATCAGCAAGCCGATCTCATGGTCAGCAGCTGGTTTTGCCGACACGGCACGTTTTCAACTGCAGTACTCTGCGTATGGCTCGAACGTCTGGACGGACGTGGCGAAGAATGTTGGCGGTCGCAGTTACCTCTGGAAGGTTCCGGCGCTTCCGACAGGGCAATACGTCGTGCGTGTGACCACCATCCACGGTCATGTGAGCGAACTGCTCACCCCCTTCACGATCTCCAGTCCACCATCGATCACCAAGCAGCCGGTTGATGTCTCTGCCTGCGGTGGAAAGCCGGTGACGCTCTCTGTCACCGCCGATGGTGCCGGTGTTAAGTATCAATGGCGTAAGGCAGGCGTGAACATCGCCGGGGCAACAGAAGCCACCTACACGATCGCCTCGGTCGACGCCTCGACGGCCGGCAAGTACGACTGCCTGGTCAGCGGCACATGCAACCCGAGCGTAACGTCGTCCATGGCCACTGTGCTGATCGGCACGCCAACGGTCATTACACGTCAGCCGCAGGGTCTCACGGTTGACGAGGGCAAACCGTTCACACTTTCCGTGGCTGCCACGGGTTCGACTCTTTCCTATCAGTGGAGCAAGTCGGGGACCGATATTCCCGGCGCAACCAGTGCCGAATACACCGTATCGGCTGCTGCCAAGTCCAACGATGGACAGTACACCTGCGCTGTGACCGGTGGATGCGGAACCATAACGAGCACGCCGGCTACGGTTGTTGTCATGGGCGGCACGTCGGTGGACGAAGAGTCGGACGCCAGCGCAATGCTCCGCGTGCTTGGCCCCGTGCCTGCTGACGGTGATCTGACCGTGCGACTGAATCTTGACGAAATGCCGCGTCAGGGCGCTCATTTTGCATTTATTGACATGCGCGGCGCTCGCCTTGCCATGCAGGGGGCTGAGAACATTGGGCGCTCCGGCGACATTCGCCTCAAGACCGACATGCTGGCACCCGGCATGTATACCCTTGAGTTTACGGACGGAGCAACGATCGCGCGCACAAGGGTCGTGATCGCCCGCTGATCCCTGTACGAAACCTCTCCCGCACCAGCGGGAACAAAGCGCCCCCTTGGTCTGTTTGCAGACACTCCAAGGGGGCGTTTTTGTGATCGCTCCATTATCTGCACACCAATCTAGGACTAATTTAGTCGTATATTGCCCTCTATGGACCAACAAACACTTCTCGATGAGGTCGTTGGGAGTGAATACAAATATGGATTCACCTCCGACATTGAGCAGGAACTGCTCCCCAAGGGGCTCAGTGAAGACGTCGTACGCTTCATTTCGGCCCGGAAGAACGAGCCCGAATGGATGCTTGAATGGCGCTTGAAGGCCTATCAGCAATGGAAGACCATGAAAGAGCCAACATGGCCCAACGTGGACTATCCGCCGGTGGATTTTCAGGACATCATCTACTGGGCGGCACCGAAGAAGAAACCCGAGCTGAACTCGCTCGACGAGGTCGATCCAGAGCTGCTGGCGACGTTCGAAAAGCTCGGAATTCCTCTTGAGGAGCAAAAGGTACTGGCTGGCGTAGCCGTCGACGTGGTGTTCGACTCGGTCAGCGTCAAGACCACGTTCCAGGACAAGCTTGCCGAACTTGGGATCATCTTCTGCCCGATCAGTGAGGCGCTTGAAAATCATCCGGAGCTGGTGCGTCAGTACATCGGCTCGGTCGTGCCACCGAACGACAATTTCTATGCGGCTCTGAACTCTGCTGTCTTCAGTGACGGATCTTTCGTCTATATCCCCAAAGGTGTCCGCTGTCCGATCGAGCTCAGCACGTACTTCCGCATCAATGCCCGTAACTCGGGGCAGTTCGAACGTACACTCATCATCGCCGATGAGGGAAGCTATGTGAGCTATCTCGAGGGTTGCACCGCGCCACAGCGCGATGAAAATCAGCTTCATGCCGCCGTGGTCGAACTTGTGGCGCATGACCGCGCCGAGATCAAGTATTCGACCGTACAGAACTGGTTCCCGGGCGACAAAGACGGCAAGGGCGGCATCTATAACTTCGTTACCAAACGAGGCATCTGTGCCGGGGTCGACAGTAAGATCTCGTGGACACAGGTCGAGACCGGCTCGGCCATCACGTGGAAGTATCCGAGCGTGGTGCTCAAGGGCGATAACTCGATCGGCGAGTTCTACTCGGTTGCCGTCACCAACAACAAGCAGCAAGCCGACACGGGCACGAAGATGATCCACATCGGGCGTAACACGCGCTCGCGCATCGTCTCCAAGGGCATCTCGGCCGGTGTTTCGCAGAACTCCTACCGCGGACTCGTCAAGGTGCTTCCGGTGGCGCAGGGGGCTCGCAACTTCTCGCAATGCGATTCATTGCTGATCGGCGATGCCTGCGGCGCGCACACGTTCCCGTACCTGGAAGTTGCCAACAGCACGGCCACGGTCGAACACGAAGCCACAACCTCCAAGATCGGTGAAGACATGCTGTTCTACTGCAATCAGCGTGGCATAGACACCGAGGCTGCCGTGGCGCTGATCGTTAACGGCTACGCACGTGAAGTTCTCAACCAGCTTCCCATGGAGTTTGCCGTGGAAGCCCAGAAACTCTTAGCAATCTCACTCGAAGGAAGCGTCGGATGACACCACTACTGCAGATCACCAACCTTCACGCCTCGATCGAAGACAGGGAAATCCTCAAGGGCATCGACCTGAGCGTCAACGCCGGAGAGGTTCATGCCATCATGGGCCCCAACGGGTCTGGCAAGTCAACGCTGGCATCCGTTCTGGCCGGACGTGAAGACTACACCGTCACCGAAGGTTCCGTGCTTTTCAATGGCAAGGAACTCATGGAGCTCTCGCCCGAAGAACGCTCCCGTGAAGGCCTGTTTCTGGCCTTCCAATACCCAGTAGAGATCCCCGGCGTATCAACGGCCAATTTCGTCAAGACCGCCGTCAATGAATCGCGCAAGCATCGTGGACAGGAGCCCCTTGAACCGGCAGCATTTCTGTCGCTCATGCGCGAGCGTATGGCTCTGGTGGAGATGGACCCGTCATTCCTGCAACGCTCGCTCAACGAGGGCTTCTCAGGGGGCGAAAAAAAGCGCAATGAGATCTTCCAGATGGCCATGCTCGATCCGGTACTGGCCGTGCTGGATGAAACAGACTCCGGGCTCGACATTGACGCACTGCGCATTGTGGCCTCTGGCGTGAATGCCCTGCGTCGTGCCGACAACGCGACGATCGTCATCACGCACTATCAGCGTCTTCTTGATCATATCGTGCCGGACTTTGTGCACGTGCTATGGAACGGTCGAATCGTTAAGTCGGGCGACAAATCCCTGGCACTCGAACTTGAGCAGCGAGGCTACGACTGGCTGAAGCAGGAATCGGCGGTGGAGGCGTAAATGTCAACCCACCCACTTGTCGAACTTGCCCAGCGTCTGGTGCCGGCACACGTCGTCGATGGCACTCTGGACTCGTCCGACGGACGTCTCGACGCATTACGTCGGGAGGGTCTGCGGGAATTCGTCCGAATGGGCATCCCGACAACGCGTCACGAGGAATGGAAGTACACGAACCTCTTCCCGTTCATCGGACTCGACTACACGTATGTACCTGTCCGATGGAGTGAAGGGGCGCCGACTGCCGACGCCCGTACGACAATGACCGAGGTTGCCTCTGCACTGGGTCGGCACATCAGCATTCGCATCGTCGACGGCGTTGTTGAGGCAGACCTGAAACATGTACCGGTTGGAGTTGAGGTTCTCGAGCTGACGTCCGAGATCGTCGAGAGCAACCAGGATGTAGCCCGCACTCTTGGTTCCGGCGCGCCGATCGGCTCGCACCCCTTTGCAGCTCTGAACACCGCACTACTTGAGTCGGGCATTCTTATCCGACTTCGTTCGGGTGTGAAGTGTGAACTGCCTATCCATGTTTCTGTGGAGACCACTGCCAACGCATCGACGCTCATCGCTCCGCGGATGTTGATCATTGCCGAAGAGGGGGCTGAGGCCGACATCATCCACTCCAGTCACACGTCCGGTGATGCAACGGTGCTTGACGCAACTGTCGTCGAGGCGAGCGTTGCTCCTTCTGCACACATCCGCTATTACAAGATCGCCGATGATTCGGATGCGAGCCGCTCGATCTCATCGGTCACTGCCGACGTCCACCGTGATGCAACGTTCACATCGCACGCTCTGAGTATCGGTGGACGGTTCGTACGAAACGATCTGGCCATTCGACTGTGTGAACCATCGAGCCAAGGCTTTTTATACGGCGTGAGCCTGCTTTCGCACAACGAGTACACGGACAACCACACGGTTGTCGACCACATGGTGCCGCATTGCCACAGCGAAGAACTCTACAAGGGCATCTATGACGGAAGCTCTACCGGCGTCTTCAACGGCAAGATCTACGTTCGCCCGCAGGCGCAGAAGACAACGGCCTATCAGTCAAACCATACTCTGCTGCTAAGCTCGAAGGCGCAGGTGCAGGCCAAACCGCAGCTGGAGATCTGGGCCGACGACGTCAAGTGTTCGCATGGGGCTACCATGGGGCAGGTGGACGAGGAAGCCATCTTCTACTTCCGTTCCCGTGGGATCGACGAGGCAACAGCCAAGGCACTCTTGACATACGCGTTTGTGTCGGAAGTGGCCGAGAAGATATCCCTTGCGGGACTGCGTGAGCTGGTTATGCGGCGTATCGCGCGCCGACTTTCAGCCGAGAGTATTCTGGCATGACAGTGGGTGCGACCATACAGTCGGCCTTGAATCTTGCCGAACTGCGCAGCGAGTTCCCGATACTTTCGCGCCGCGTGCATGGTGGTAAGCCCCTTGTCTACCTCGACAATGCGGCCACGACTCAGAAACCGGCGGTGGTGATCGACGCGATCAGTGAGTTTTACCGTCATCACAATGCCAATGTGCACCGCGCCGGACATGTTCTGGGCGCCGAGGTAACGTCGATGTTTGAGGATGCCCGCAGGGTGGGCGCCGAGAGCATCGGTGCCACAGCCGAGGAGCTCATCTTTACGCGCGGAACCACCGAGTCACTGAACCTGCTTGCATCAACCCTCTCTGAGCGCTTTACCGGAGGCAACGCCCGGCGCAATGTGGTGATCACCGAGATGGAGCATCACGCCAACATCGTTCCGTGGCAGATGCTACGAGACCGCACCGGTGCGGAGATACGCGTGATCCCGGTCCTGGATGATGGTTCGCTGGATATGGCACGGGCCGAAGAACTGATCGATGAGTCCACCGGGGTGGTGTCGGTGGTTCACGTGTCCAACACGCTTGGAACAACCAACGACGTCGGTCGGCTGGCCGAGCTTGCACGTCGCGTTGGTGCCGTATCGATCGTCGATGCTGCGCAGAGTGTTGCGTCTGCCAACGTCGATGTGGCCTCCATTGGGTGCGACGCTCTGGTGTTCTCCGGACACAAAGTGTACGGTCCGATGGGCATTGGCGTTGCCTACATCCGGCGCGAGCTGCTCGACACGTTGCCGCCGTATCAGGGCGGGGGATCGATGATCACATCGGTGAGTTTCGAAACGTCCACCTTTGCTGATGGTCCACTGCGCTTTGAGGCCGGTACGCCGAATATTGAGGGGGCGATTGGTCTTGGCACGGCTCTCTCGTGGCGCAATGCGCTGGACATGCGGGCCGTTGTTTCCCATAAGCAAGATCTCACGGATCGGCTTGTTGCCGGCCTGCGACGTCGCGACGGCGTGCACGTGCATGGACACCATCAGGGGCATTCGGGCATTGTCAGCTTCAGTCTTGGCGGCGTTCATCCGCAGGACCTCGGGCTTCTGCTCGATGCGCACGGTGTGGCCGTACGCACGGGTCATCACTGCACGATGCCTCTAACGCAGCGGTATTCCTCCGACGGAAGCATTCGCGTGTCGGCTGCGGTCTACAGCTCGGTCGATGACATTGAAATGTTTTTTTCTGCTCTCGATCGGGCATGTGCGGTGCTGCGATGATCACCTCTTCATCAGGTTCGATCCTTGAAGTTGCCGACCAGATCGGTCAGTCACTTGCGTCTCTTCCGGACTGGGAGGAACGCTTCGGCGCGATCATGGAGACCGGCAAGCAACTCGCCCCCTACCCCGAAGAGCATCGGCGTGATGATCTGCTCATCAAAGGCTGTCAGTCGCGCGTGTGGCTGCGCGCACAAATGGTCGACGGGCGCATTCACTTTGATGCCGACAGCGATGCTCTGATCGTTAAGGGGCTTGTGGCACTCGTGATCCGCATCATGCAGGACCGAACGCCGCAGGAGATCCTTGATGCACCGAAGGACATTCCCGAGCGACTGGGGCTTGCCCAGCACCTTTCACAGAACCGATCAAGCGGACTCTCAAGCATGCTCAAGCAGATCCGCCTGTATGCTGTTGCACTCAGTTTGAGGACGTCGTCATGATCGATACACCATCGGATACACCGACGCCTGCCGCGGCTGCCGAGCCGACGCCGAATGTGCGTGACCGGGTGATCGAGGCGATCAAGACCGTGTATGATCCGGAGATACCGATCAACATCTACGAGCTTGGTCTGATCTACGAGGTGCGCGTTGAAGACCAGACAAAGGTCTTCATCACCATGACCCTTACCACGCCAAACTGTCCCTCGGCGCAGTCTCTACCAAGAGAGGTCGAACAGGTCTCCCGCAGCGTCGAGGGTGTCGAGTCGGTGCAGCTTGAGCTCACGTTCGATCCGCCATGGGATAAGACCATGATGTCGGATGCTGCTCTGTTTTCCATTGGACTTTACTGATGCCGTCGAACGCTTACCATCCGCTGGTGATCGAGCGCGCGTGGGACACCACGCCACGCGCACGAGTTGCTCAGTTCCGTGTTCCGGAGCACCTGCGGCAGACCTTTACGCATCGAGCCGGACAGTACGTCATGCTCCGTGTGGAGCTCGACGGAGTCTGGCAAGAGCACGCCTTTTCGCTCTGCTCGAGTCCCGAGGCTGGCCAGCCCCTTACCATCGCGGTAAAGCGCACCGATACGTCTCGGTCGGCGCCCCTTATTCAGTCGCTTCTGCAGCCTGGCACAGGTATCCTTGTCAGTCCGCCGCAGGGATCCTTCACGATCGACCTGCATCCTGAATCCTCGCGGCGCGTGGCATTGTTTGCCGCTGGCAGCGGCATCACACCGTTGCTTGCTATCGCCACGTCCGTTCTTGTATCAGAACCCCTCAGCACCATTGAGCTTTTCTATGCCAACGTATCGGCCGCTGATACGATGTTTGCCGACGAGCTACGCAGGCTTCATGGCGAGCACGGTGAGCGTCTGCGTGTAGTCGTCCTTCTCGAAGAGGGGGCTGGTGGCGTGCTTGCTGATTTCGCCGAGGTACGCACCGGCCGTCTTGTTGCAGCCGATGTAATGGAGGCGGTTGAGCGACATCGCAACAGTTCAGAGACCACCGATTACGCCCTGTGCGGTCCACCGGGCTTTCTCGAGATGGTGAACGCGGCACTTGGTATCATTGCGGTGCCTGCGCAGCACATTCACATTGAATCTTTTTCGTCAACCCCACGGCCAACGCCAACACCGTAACTGATGGAGCACATGGAACAGACTTCTCAACTCATTACACGACGCGTTAAGGTGCGTCTCTATGGTCAGGATCACGAGTTCAGCGTCGAGCCGGACGAGACCATTCTCGCAGCGGCTCAGCGGGCCAACCTTGATCCTCCGTATGCGTGTCAGATCGGCGCATGTTGCACGTGCCGCGCGCGTCTGGTTTCTGGCACCGCTATCATGGATGAGCGCGAAGCCCTGTCGGACGACGAGATCGCCGACGGCTATATTCTTACGTGTCAGGCGCACCCGACGTCGGACGACTGTTTTGCCGACTACGATCAGTAAGACCCCATGGTTCGACTCTCCAAACGCATCGAGTATGCCTTGCTGGCAATGCAGGATATGGCCGCAAGGCCCGAGAGCATTGTTTCGGCCAAGGACGTCGCGTCGCACTATGGCATCTCGCAGGCACTCGTGGCCAAGGTGCTGCAGCAGCTTGCGCGCCATGGGCTGATTCGTTCGTTTGCCGGATCTACCGGCGGATACACGCTTGCACGTGGTGCCGGAAGCATCAGCGTAGCGGAGATCATCGAAGTCATGGAAGGGGCCGGTCAGGCCCTGGTGGACTGTCAGAGTACCGACCATTCATCCTGCAGCGCAGAGCATGTGTGTACGATCAAGGAGCCCCTTGGTCGACTGCAGGAGCGCATTCAATCAACATTCAAATCGATGAGCATTGCCGAGCTGGCAGCTCCTCGTGAACTTGTTCAACTGGAGGTTTTATGAGTGTCACCATGATCGGCGACGACGTCGTGTCGATCCCAACCGGAGTGACCGGTACGGATGAACATGACAACATTATCATCACATCGAAGGCCATTAGTGAGGTCAAGAAGATCAAGCAGCAGAACTCTATTGCTGACGAGTACGGCCTGCGTCTCGGCGTTAAAGGAGGGGGCTGTTCGGGTATGTCCTATACACTCGGCTTTGATGCTGCTGCCAAGGAAAGCGACCTCGTGCTGGATGCCGACGGTGTGCGCGTGTTTATTGATGCCAAGAGCATGTTCTATCTCATGGGCATGACGCTGGACTTCAGCGACGGACTCATGGGCAAGGGCTTCACGTTCAATAATCCGAATGCCACCAAGACCTGCGGCTGCGGAAGCAGCTTCGGCGTCTGATCTTATCTACCAACGACTCTTCTCACCAACACCCACCGAGGTACACATGGCCTACGAATGGAAATTCA
>DNLG01000087.1:31123-33654 GCA_003488525.1 Bacteroidota bacterium
GCGGCCAACGGTAACTGGAGCGAGGTCGGTGAACTCAAGCGCCGATTCACGTGGAATCATGCCGGCACAGTGCTGCATGACGTTTACTGGGAAGTCATGGGCGGCGATGGTGATCCGTCGAAGGGTCCGGAAGTTCTTGCAGCCATCGAGCGTGAATTCGGATCATTCGATGCATGGAAGGCCGACTTCAAAGCGTCTGCCCTTGCGGCAAAGCTCTCCGGATGGGGCGTTCTGTGTATTGACTCGCTGTATTCCGGACGTCTTCTCAATGTTCTGGTCGACGAGCACCACTATGGTGCGATCTGGGGCGGTATTCCGCTTATCAGTTGCGACGTTTTCGAACACGCCTACTATCACAAGAGCGGTCCCGGCCGCGCGGGATACATCGATGCCTTCCTGAACAATCTCCACTGGGAGCGCATCAACGAACGGTATCTGGCGCACGCGCGGTGACGCTCGGGCTGTTCCCGCTCAACCTGGTGCTGTTCCCGCACGTCAGGTTGCCGCTGCACATTTTCGAACCCCGCTACAAGGCACTCATCAACGGATGCCTTGAGCGGGGTTTGGAGTTTGGCATCAACCTCGTCGAGGATGGCCATTTGCACCCGGTGGGATGCGCCGCCAGGGTCGTCGAGCAGGTCAAGCGCTATCCGGACGGACGCCTGGATATTGTCATCGAAGGCACACGGAGATTTCGACTTCTTGAACTGGTCCCTTCGGAGATGCCCTTTGCCGTGGGCACCGTCGAGGACTTCCCCGATGAGCAGGGGGCTTCTGGCGTGCCCCTTCTCGAAACCGTGCTCGAACGATACAACCGCATCGTTACGCTTGTTTACGGCATCGGCGCGCCCACATTTACGACCGATCAGCTCACAGACACACCGTCGTTCGAGCTGGCTCCGAAAGCCGGATTGTCCGTGCAGCAGAAGCAGGGGCTTCTCGAGACCCCCTCCGAAGAAGCGCGCCTGCGCATGCTTGACGGCCACCTCAATGACATGCTCCCGTCGATCATCAAAGCCGAGAACATTCAGCGCATCATCCGCAACGACGGATACATGCGGCGCTGAGGCGCGTGGTTTCAGCCGCCGGTGGTATTGATCTTCTGCATGGCCATGGTGGGGCCGGACTTGGCAACCAGCCGGATCGCTTCACAGCTCTTATCGATCATCGCCTTTAGGTCGGCCGACTGCGACGCATCGAACGGCGAAAGGACGTAGTCCACCAGCTGCCCGGGCCCAAACTGACGGTCGATCCCGCAGCGCAGACGCCAGAAGTTTGCCGATTCCAATTCGTCGATCACCGACGCCACACCGTTATGACCGCCGGCGCTGCCACCTTGTTTGAGGTGGATCTTGCCGACAGGGAAGTTGTACTCATCGGTGATCACGACGATATGAGCCGGAGAGATCGAAAGCTCACGGGAGCGCTTTGTCACAGCGCGGCCCGAAAGATTCATAAACGTAAGGGGCTTGATCAGTATCAGCTCTACGCCTGCATAGCGTGTGCGGGCCTCATCATACAGCGACGACGGATGCGTCCACGACGCCTCACAAGCGTTTGCGAACGCGTCGAGAACCATGAAACCAATGTTGTGCCGTGTCTGGTCGTACTCGGAGCCAGGATTGCCCAGTCCGACCAGCATCAGTGTTGACCGTGAAGAACTGCTCATAGACTGCAAACCTACGCACCGCATGCATCGCTTTCCCGTCAGCCCGAGCGAGGCCGTTTGCTATATTGCGGCTTCTCTTCACGGTAAGTGACACTACAGACGGAACCTAAGACGTATGGGCGTGTCAGCGCTGCTTGCAACATTATTCGGCCCCTTGCTGGGTTCGATTGCCATTCTGTTTATCCATCGCGATCAGACGACGGCGATCAAGCGCACGGCCTTGGTGATTTCGTGTGTCACGTTCCTGCTGTCGCTGCTGATGATCCCCGCGTTCGACGCCTCGAACACGGCACTGCAGTTCGTGGTCAACCAGCCCTGGATCCCAGCGCTCGACGCCGGTTTCCGGCTGGGCGTTGATGGCATCTCACTGCCGCTGGTTCTGCTGACAACGCTGATCATGCCGATCGCGCTGCTGGCGTCCTACGACTCGATCGGCAAGAGCGTCAAAGAGTACTATGCGCTCATGCTTCTGCTGCAGTTTGGCATGACGGGTGTGTTCATGGCCTGGGACACCTTCCTGTTCTATGTGTTCTGGGAGCTGATCCTTATTCCGATGTACTTCATCATCGGCATCTGGGGTGGTAAAGATCGCATCTATGCGGCCATCAAGTTCTTCCTTTACACGCTCGTCGGATCGCTGCTGATGCTCGTGGCCATTGTCTGGCTTGGGCTTGAGTCGCAGTGGGCCGGCCACGGGTTTACGGCCGACCTGACAAAGCTCCAGCAGATCAGCTCGCATGTAGGCTTCAATGTGCAGCAGTTCCTCTTCTGGGCATTTGCGCTTTCGTTCCTGATCAAGGTCCCGCTGTTCCCGCTGCACACATGGCTTCCGGACGCGCACGTGCAGGCACCAACGGCAGGT
>DNLG01000165.1:0-3069 GCA_003488525.1 Bacteroidota bacterium
GGCACCTTCCAGATGCGCAGGATGATGTCGATCAGCACCAATGTGCGCTGCTCAATGGCGGCATCCGTCCAAGCCCCCTGCGTGAAGTCGGCCAGACGGTTGTTGAGCAGAACTAGGCCGTGGCGGTTCAGCTCGACCGACTTGACGTCCCACGCGCCGTTGGAGACCTTGCTGTTCAGGGCCTGCGTTACCAGCGTCAGGTTGCCCAGCATGTGCAGGCGCTCACCACGCAGGGCCTCGTCGCCATCGTCAGGGGGCGGCCAGTTTGCCTCCCACGACTGTGGCAGCAGGTGCTCAATGGTGTACAGGCCGCGCGGCGTGCGCACACCGGTAAGCGCCTGCTTGCCGGTTCCGTACCCGCGCAAGTGGTCCTCGATGGCCTCTAGTACCATGCGCATACGCGAGCGCGAGATGCGCTTGTAGATGGGCATACGCGAGAGCGAATGACGCACCATGGCATCGTCGGGCCAGTAGACGGAATCCCCCAGCTGACGTGCCAGGAAGGCACGGATCTGGTGGTGCACGTCATCGACCGGCGCACTGCGAACGATGGTAATCAGGTCAGCCATCGTGCGGTTATAGTTCTTCGATGTTACCCGCACCAGCATCCGTCGCACAAGCCAGCTTTCCACGTCTTCAAGTATTTGCTCGATGGCATCGGCAGGAATGGGGCTCTCCCGGTCGGGATCCAGCAATGCCAGAAGGAGCGGCTTGACCACGTCGCTTTGCATTGCTTCGGCACGATAGGCAAAGAGCGCGATGCGGTCTACCTCTCCCTGGCCTGCCTGCCCCTTTCGAGTGATGTCTTCATAGACCGTTGCAGCGCGGTGAATGCGCTTGACGAGCTCAATCGTGCTCAGCTCCGGCTTGTCGATCAGGTAGCGCTTGAAGATGCTAAACACTTCGCTCGAGGTAACGTCTTCGCCGAGCATGCTAAAGAGCCAGTGGTTAAAGAACACCACCGCGCGTGGACGACGAAGGCGACCCGAGAGGATCTCTTCTTCCCAGAATTCTGACTCGTAGAGTTCCCAATAGTCCGTGTAGATCCTCTCAACGTCTGCCCCCTCTTCACTCAGACGCTGGAACACGAAGTTCTTGATCAGGTCCACCGGCGTGAGCGGCGTGCCCCGTGCATTGAGCGTCTCAAAGATCTCCTGCGCATTCTCATCCACCTGCAGGTCGATCACCACCAGCTGCATCAGCTTGCTGATGGCCGTCTCCAGCGCATCGGCCCGCTGTGGCTCGGTGTGGTGTGACTCTTCATTCAGCCATTCCTCGGCCTGCGTCAAGAAGTAGCAGTGTGCCTTTACCAGCCTCGACTTGGCATGCTTTAAGGCGTCGTAGTCGATGGGCGGCTTTATTCCCATTACTTCGTTGAATGCTTCGCGGTCGTGGTTCGTAGGCCACACCTTAAACCGATCTTCGGGCTTGCGTCGGAACGCCTCGGCGTTCTCTACCAGGTAGGCCAGGCGCGCCGCCGCGTGGACGTGTCCGCGCTGCTCAAACACCGCATGTACCGCATCCAGTACGATCTGCAGGGTCGTCAGCCGCTGCTGACCATCGATCACGATACGCGTCTGCAGATCCCCCATCGCATTCTGGATCTGCTGGATCACCACCGCCCCAAGAAAGTGCGGCTGCGCATCACGTCCACCCTCTAACAAACGCGATGCAACGCGCACCACATCATTCCACAGCGGCTCCCACTGCTTCTCCTCATCCCACACATACGGACGCTGAAACAATGGCACCAGCAGCCTCTGCGGCTGGTTAAAGATCTCTGTCGGCGTACGAACGTTGGTTTGCATACGGGGCTAAGGGAGTTACGATTCTTCTTCTTCGTTTGCGATTTCGACAGACAGCTCCGCTTCGATTTCCTCGATGGTGGGCAGGCTGCCGCGGAGGTTATCTGGCAAGGAGTCTGTGAGCCTTGTCTGCCATTCGGCGACTGCTATGGATTGATCGAGGCCGCGGAGTGCATACTCTGCGACGAGTTTGTTTCTACTCCGGCACAGCAGAAGACCTATGGTGGGTTGGTCATCTGCATGGCGGAGTAGATCATCCACTGCAGAAAGGTAAAGGTTCAACTGCCCGACATCACCGGGGGTGAATGCACGGGCTTTAAGCTCGACAACGACGTAGCGGCGCAATTTGAGGTGGTAAAAAAGAAGATCCACCAGAAATTCATCATCGCCAACCTCCAGACACACTTGCCGACCCACGAAGGCGAAGCCGGTGCCAAGTTCGAGAAGAAACTTCTGGATGTGATCCACGAGCGCCTGCTCCACTTCGGCTTCACGTCGAGGATCGGCAGTGCCAAGAAAATCAAAGAGATATGGATCCTTGAAAACCTGGGTGGCTAAATCTGAATCCGTCGGCGGCATTGTGAGAACGAAGTTGTTCTGCGCTCTGCCCGAACGCAGGTGCAGCTGATTCCGAATCTGTATCTCCAAAACAGCGCGGCTCCATCCGTGCGCCAGAGTCTCACGAATGTAAAAGTCACGGATCCCAGAGTCCTTGACCGTCTGCATTAGGCGTATAATGTGCCCCCATGGTAATTGCGAAACAGGTTGTTTCGCAATTGGACCGTCGGGGAACTCCCGCGCGAAAATCTTCATGGAGAGCAGGTTGCGGGCAGTTAATCCGCTCATATCGGGGAACTCGGTCTTCAAGTCGGCAGCGAGACGATCGATTACTTTCGCTCCCCACCCAGATTCCTGCTGTCTGGTAAGGATCAGATTTCCAATCTTCCAGTAGGCTTCGATGACGATGGAATTCGCCGCTAGGACAGACCGAATGCGGGCTCCCCGAAGGTATGCCGTTATCTCCTGCAATGTTGCACCGTAGCTCTCGGGCATGGATGCTCCAGCTGGAGCTACAGGGAACATGGCATCTGAGCGTCGGCGTCCGCGATGTAGGCGACCATCGTTCTGATCATCGCGTCGACCTTCGGATTGGTTCTCTGTGCTGCTCATGGCCTAGACAATCAAGTTGAGGTATCTTCAAAAGGCATCGAATTCATCACGCCAAAGCGGCTGGCAAAACATCTCTGTCGGCGTACGAACGTTG
>DNLG01000165.1:3377-3655 GCA_003488525.1 Bacteroidota bacterium
CCCTCGCGGAGCCTTCAGGCCCAGTCGGTGGCGAACTGCCCGCTTCGGACTCAGCCGTGCTGAGATCATCTTCTTCAGCGATGGCCGCCGCATGCCAAACTTCATACATACCTCACAAACGATTAGAAACGATGTACCTCCAAATCTATGTGCTTTACCGGGTGTGGGGTGTGGGGTGTGAGGTGAAATGACGCCTAACACGCAATGGATTTATTAGCACATTGGCGAGCTTATGGGCGCACACATAGACGAGCACATAGGCTCGAACCTACGGCTAC
>DNLG01000171.1:0-265 GCA_003488525.1 Bacteroidota bacterium
TAGACCATGTATGCATCGGCCGTGCCCGAGGGCTTGATCCATGAGAGCTTGACCTTGTTGGGAAACTCCGTCTTGGCCGTCAGCGTGCCGAGCGCGGCGATCTGCTTCGGGTTCGAACGAAGAGTCGGATCACCAAGCAGGGCAATGTGGATCTGACGCTCAAGGCCGCCCGTGAGGGCATACGATCCGTCGGGATTGATGTTGATCACCTGCACGTAGTTGCCAAGAACGCCGCCGGAGTAGATCTGCGAACTGTTCTGACTCA
>DNLG01000171.1:537-1034 GCA_003488525.1 Bacteroidota bacterium
GACATGTCGGTGGTGGAGCCGACGCCGCCGGCAGAAACATCCGTTCCGGCCCCGCAGCCGTATCCGAGCAGGTAGGTTGTCGGACCCTTAAGGTCGGTGAAGAAGTCGCCCGCACGTACCGCAGTGTCCGGTCCAAACACGCTGAAGCCCCGCCATGCCGACGCGCTGAATGCCTCGGGGTAGCTCGTAAAGTTGTCATCAATGATCCCACCGGCGCGCACGCTCCATGCGCCGGTCCGGTAATCATGGTTCTTCTTGAAATAGTTCTTCAGAAGATCGGTCTCGCTCGATTTGAACAGAGGCATGTTGAAGAAGTCGATACGCCCGACCGGTATGTCGACGTCGGTGTTGAACACACTCTGGTCGAACTTTCCGTCGCCCGGGATGTTACTGTTCACCGGACGCGACGTGTTGGGCTGATTGGACGTGCGATCGGTGTAGTTGCCGTTGTGGTCGCCGTAAATGCCATCGGCAGGCCAAGCCCCCTGATGATCCGG
>DNLG01000171.1:1297-2727 GCA_003488525.1 Bacteroidota bacterium
GCCCGCACGCGGTTGACCTTGCCGGAATCGAAGGTCTCGGCGCGCGGCACCGACATGATGGTGACGTCCCAGCCCTCGTTGAGAAGATCCTGTTCGAAGGTACTCAGCTGCGCTGCCAGCGGCTGCCGCATGGTCGAGTCGACAAGCACAAGGGCACGTTCCCGCGGAGCAGGGGGCGCTTCGATCCCCGCATTGATGTAGCCAACA
This sequence comes from Bacteroidota bacterium, assembly GCA_003488525.1. Classification (GTDB taxonomy): domain Bacteria; phylum Bacteroidota; class Ignavibacteria; order Kapaibacteriales; family Kapaibacteriaceae; genus UBA10438. Next base: position 1,505 of record DNLG01000171.1, read on the forward strand.
CCACAGAAATTGACGTTTGCTGCGCCGTTCTTCCGACTGATAACACGAAACACGCGGTATTCGTAGGACTGTCCGGTCTCGACGTCATTGTCGGTCCATTCCAGCCCCTTGCCCACCACCGAGTCATAAATCTCGGGGCTGAACACGGCGTTGTCCTTGAGCTTTCGCCAGATCAGTGCGCCGACCTGATTGTCGTCCTTATTCCAGCGCAACGTGATCGATGGCTTCGTTCCTCCTACAACACGGGCGTTGAGCGAAAGTCCGAAGTCACGCGGTGAAGGGGCCTGTGCCTGTGTCACGACCACCATGGTGAGCGTAAGGATCGCGGCTGTAACCAAAGAGCGGATCAACGACATATTCTTCTTCCTCAGCATTGAGTGTGTAAGGGGCGTGGTGGCACGTTACCTGCCGACCCAACGCGGAAAAGTTACGACGGGCAGGGATTCCGTGGTATATGCCGTTCCCGTATCTTTCCCGCGCATGCGCGCGCGGGGTGCGCCTGCCTGCGGCCCTCAGGCGCGAGCACAGAGGTGCGCAACTTTACCATCGAGAGTGGGACGTAGCATGATCCGTAATCGACTCGTTACAATCGGACTGTTGGCAGTGCTCCTTGCCACAAAGGCCTCGGCGCAGTTTCCTGCGTCGTGCGATGGCAGAAAGGACTGCATCTTCAATGCCGTGCAATTCGTAACCACCAGTGGTCGCAGTCAGCACTTCATCGAGCTCTTGAAGAATCCCGTGAAGGCCCGCCAAAGTGCTCTGACCTTCGAGATGTGGGCCAAGATCGAGAAGCAGGCCAATCAGCGTCAATTTCTGGGCGGGCTATGGGGGCCCAACTCAGACTTTAACGACGTGTTCGTTGTGTATATCGATTCCAACGATGAACTGGTGTTCGAAGTCAACGGCGATGCCGGTCAGCTCAAAAGCGTCGACAATACAATCGTCCGCACATCGGCTGCCGGACTCTACGGAGCATGGCACCACATCGCCGTGGTGTTCGACGGCGCAACGGAAAGCGCCTCGATCTACATCGACGGAAATCTGGCGGCCGGGCCGGTCAGGAACGATCAGTACCCTGCGGCGTACCTACGCGGACTGGACCGACCGGATCTACCGTTTCTGATAGGTTCCTGTAACGGCGTGGCCGACAATCAGAATCTTTACCGCACGATGAAGGGGCTGGTCGACGAGATCCGCGTCTGGGACCGTGCTCTCGACGAGTC
>DNLG01000061.1:0-2667 GCA_003488525.1 Bacteroidota bacterium
GCCGTCGAAGTTTTGCTGGATCATGGCTTGCCTCCGTGGTTAGGGCAGTTGGCCTTGTGAACAATCGCTACGCCTTGCGTGTAGTTTGCCGAATACGCTCGGATATACTCGCAGCCGTCGACAACGACAACCTCAATACCACGAGGGTTTTCTTCATTTGGTTTTTGCCGATCCTCAAAAGCGTACTCGCACGCGGCAAGTGTCGCCCCTGCGAGCAATGCAATAATCAAGCCTGGTCGTTTCTTCATCGCATCACCCCGTACTTCCCCGTCACCTCGACGGCGTCAGCGTGTGGCAGATCGGTCATATACATGCCGATGATGAGCAGCAGGGCGAATGCGGCCCCTGCGATAATCAGGCCAGCGGCGGTGGCCTTCTGGCGCTTGTCGGCGTCTTTGATGACTGGGGCGCATCGTACCCACAGTTCGCCGTTTTCGTCGCGCTTGGTGCGACAGTCAATTCCGATGATCATGGTGTCCTCCGAAAGATTGTAAGTGGTGGTGCGCAAATTTGCGCAGTATGCTGCGTAAAATCAAATCAGGTCGACAAGGCCTGGTCGGTTCTCGGCAAGCCAGCGCCGTGATGCTTCGCGGTCTGCCAGTGCATCGGCTCCGCAGGTGATCCCTCCGACGTGGTGGACGTAGGCGCGGCTGACGAAGATCTTGTAGCCGTTGGCCCGCATGTCGAAGCATTGCACGACGTCCGAGCCCCAGTTGATCGGCGGGAAGTCTACCCACCGACGGCGGTGTATCATGCTGAATACGGGCGCTATCCAGCGCTCCTCGAAGACCAGCGGCTCGGACTCGAACGGGTTCCGCACGAGGTTCTGCAGAGTGTACGCCCCACGGTCAAAGCGTGCCGCGATGTGGCTCCACTCGATGCCTTGGTGGTCGAGCCGGTCGGCATCCTCGCACATGAGCGCGAGCGTGTCGGGCCGCAGAACAACGTCGTCATTGGCGATGATGAAGCGTTCGCAGTCGGGGTATTCTTCGAACGTCCATCGCACGGCCTCGTTGTAGGCCTGCCCGAAGTTGCGGTCGCGCCTGTAGAACGACTCCAGCTTGGCCCCGTCGCCGTACTGATCGACCGATGCCTCGAGCACCGGCATAGACCGGCGCTCTTGATACGGTTTGTGCGAAGCTACAATGATGGGGGTGATCACTTGACACCCCCTCTCATGATCTCGTCGCTGTACTCTTCGGCCTTCTGCCATCCGATGCGCTCACAGAGAACGTCGAAGGCGATCATATAGACCAGCTCGGCGGCCTCGTCGGCACGCTTGTCAAGTTGTTGCATGATGCGCAGCACGTGGGCTGTGGTCAGCGCTTGGAGCATCTCGACAATGCGCTGCTTGTTGCTCTTGACGGTCAGGGTGACTGCGTCCATAATGTCCTCCGAAAAACTGTGGTGGTGGTGGTCGTCACGTCGTGTGACAGATGCAATATACGACGAATGTTCAGATTGTCAATAGCAATGCAAAAAAAAAATATCCCCACGGCGAGGGGAACCGTGGGGACGTTGCGGCCCAGCGGTTTGGGCGTGGTGTTACCAGAGGCCTGCCGGGCTCATTTACCTTGAAAATTGGTCGTCAGACTCCGAATTTTCAAGGTATTTCTTTAGGTCAGGGCACGGCGTGCTTCGTCTCCAGCACCTTGCCCTGCGGTTTGTAGCGCTCCTGCAGTATGCGCATCATGTGCTCCATCTCGTGGCGGCGCACGGGTATCTGCTCAACGGCGATGGCGTCCGATAGCGCCATGATCAGGCGTATGTGAATGGTCTTGAGGTCGTACATCAGAGTGCTGTTCCCAGTTCGGTTATCATGCGGATTCGGCCCTGCGCACCTGCGGCGTAGGTCTTGGTGGTGGCCGAGTTGGACAATATAACGAGGTTCACGTTATCGTCCGATGCGGACAATTCGCCCGAGCGGATGTAGCGGTTCGGGTTGACCACCGCCGTCCATACCGTGTCGGACGTGCGCTTGTAGTCGGCCTCGGCAATCTCGATGCAGCCGATCAACCCCGTTGTACTGGGATTGTAGACCGCGCCCGATGTCGGCGTCGTCGGCGTCGTTGAGCCTGCGTAGATCGCCACGATAAGCGGCACCTTGCGGATATTAGCCGCAGAGGACGCCGTCTCCTCGAACTCCAGCTGGCGAATGATCGCGTGCTGGCCGGTGGTCTGGAAGACGTCATAGTAGGGTACAACGCCGGCGAGGATTGGGAAGTACTGGCTCAGTGCCGTTGTGATAAGCCCCGTGCCAAGTGACGACCACCCCTGCGTGGCCTGCGTGGACAGCAGAGATGGTACAACGGGTGTTGCTGGTATGCAGCTCATGAAGGTTCCTTACGGTTGAATGTCGAAGTCATCTCCGCTTGCGGAGTTGTTGATTATCGTCGGGTCGCATGACACGCGGTGGCCGCTGACGTAGGAGTAGTACGACGGGCCGCTTGCGAGCGTGCCCGCACCAGCCGCGCCGATGAGCTCCAAGGCGAAATACACGCGATCGCCTGCGGCGAGCGGTACAATGCACCCGCCGTTTAAGACCGTCGTTCGGATGTGCGTGTGTTTTGACATGTCGTGATTAACCACGTCCAGCACGCGCCAAAGGTTGTCGTTACGGTAGATGCGCAGCGCGGCGGCTTCGATCTGATTCGCCGAAATGAAGAT
>DNLG01000061.1:3009-6339 GCA_003488525.1 Bacteroidota bacterium
CGGAGACGTTGCGCAAAATGCGTTGCGCTTCTTGCGCAGCACCCTGGTTTGTCTGGTAGATGGTGAACTTGTTCGTGTAGAAGAGGTTGATCGTCGTCTGGTAGTTCGGGGTGTCGCCGAAGTTGTCCTCGGCGTACATCACCGAAGCCCCCTGCCGACGTCGTTCAAAGGCCAGAGAGCCGGGCGCCACCTTGCGGTTGCTTATGGGGTCGTTGATGGGCATCAGTTCGCCGTTGTTGGTTTCATGAGATAGTAGGACATCTTGCTCGTGCCTGCCGTCCAGTCCACGGAGATCGACACAGGCAGCGCCCGTGTCCATGCCAGCGTCGTGAACGTCGAAGCCGCCGTGCCGGTCAGTACGTGCCGCCCTGCGAGCGCAGACGGCAGGACGTATGGCGACGCGGTCATGGGGTACTCGATCTCCACAAGCGCGTTGTCGGCGTCGCTGAAGGCCTTCAGATGCAGCTTGGTCAGGGCCGCCGCCATCGATGTCTGCGCTTGCAATGAGGCGAGCTGCACCATGTAGAACTGCTGGTTTTCGTCCGTCTGCTGGTAGGGGTTATCCGATGCCGGCGACGATACGCTTACGTAGTGCGTAGCACCCGGGCCATACCAATACAGAGTGTCCTCGTGGACTTTCATGATCGATCCGTCGGGCGAGCCGTTGGAGCCGTTGCCTTGGAAGTACAGTAGGTTCGTCTGCTTGAACGGCTCCCATCGTCCGCGCCTCTCATCGTACTCACGCAGGAACACGGGGATGTTGTGGACGATCGGCTCCACGTTCATCGAGCGGCTTGCACGGGCGCCGTTGGCCACGCGCACGATCTCGGTTTTGTCCTCGCTGTTGGACGTCTCGAAGCGCACTTCGGACTTCAGTACGTTCTCGCCTCGCTTGGTAATCTTCGGCTGCGTCAGGGCCGCGTCGGTGTCGATGGTCACGTCTGCCGTGTCGACGTTGTTGGCATAGTCGCGCGACGAGCCGATGCGCTTGATGTCCCACGTGATACCGACGGCGTCCGCTATCTGATTCGTGTACGTGCCGTTCGGGATGATGGAGAACCGATAGGAGGCCTTGACGCCCAACGTCTCGCAGAGGTCGCGCATTACGTCGTACATACTCGCCTCTGGCCTCATCCATGCGTAGTTGTCACCGCGTGCGTAGATGCCACCGATGGTGTTGCCGCCCGTGCGCTCTACGACGTTCGTCGTGAGGTAGATCTGCGAGGCCGTGAGCGCTGGCGTGATCTTGCGGCGAACCTTGCCGCCGACGCTGAGTCCGTCGGTCGTGCATCCGTAAAGTTCAAGGGCCACCGTGAACATGTTGCGGAGCGTCGAGGTGATGTCGAACAGAGCCGGCACTTCGTAGAATATTAAGGCCGCGTTCGTCAGCTGCGCCGCGTTGGTGCCAAGCCTGCCTGCGACGTGTTCCATGACGTTGACGCTTGTGCTGGCATACAAGTCTAAGTCGGTGGTATCGCCGAACTCGTTGCGGCCTGCCAGAGCATTGAGGTACATCTGCCACGGCGTCTTGTTGGGAACTTGTAGTTCGCCCTTCTTGCCCGTGCTGTAATCGGTTCCCATCGTGGTCTTCATGGTGTAATATGCCATGTCGACAAGCTCGATGCTGTACGCATACAGCCCGTCGCCGATGGGCTCAAGTTCCAGCGCTTCGACATTGTCCTCGCACCCTGCGAACTCCACGCTCCACGTCGCGCCGTTCGTGCCACGGTCGGAGTACAATATGAAGAGGTTTTGAACGGCCGTGATGCTGGACGATAACTCCATAAACGTCCGCATCGCAGACGGAAGCCGTGACCATGCCAGCTTGATCTTGAGCGTCTGCGGCTTGCAGAGGCCATACGGAACGGCCTCAAATTCGGCCTTCTGCTCGCCAAGCTCCAAGAGGCACACGGCATCAAGTTCGGTCGTTGTGTTGCCCGGAGCGTTCAAGGCGCAGTCGTACGGTATGAAGTCCAGCCGCACCTGCCAGCCGTTCGGGAGCGTCCGCGATATGCGGTATTGCGTGGTCGATGGCATCAGTAATTGAACCTATGCTTTAGGGTGATGTTGAGCGTGCGCGTGCCCGATTCTTTATTCGCCGTGGTCGACCACTCCTCGATGTAAACGGGATGCACAAGCCCCGTGCCGGGCGTCACACGGTCGCCTGCGGCAATGCGAGCCCAGAGGTATTTCTTGCCGCTGAGGTTGTCGGCGATCGTCAGCAGGTCGGTCAGGCTGTCCTGCCCTGTGGTGGGCTTATAGTAGAACGGGTACGATTCGACAGACCACCGCGTGCGACGCTTCGGTGTCGAGACCACGCCGCCGCCGATGTCCTCCAGCTTGAAGAACGTGAACTCGGCGTCCTCGTTCGGGGCGAGGATGGCGATGGTCGCCAGCGTCGGCGTTGCGATGGCCGTGATGAACGCCGTATCGTAGGCCGTGGTCTGCACGTCCTGATTGCCTGCGTAGAGGTACAGTTGCCAGTTTGCGTTACCTGCCATGTCAGCCCCGTAGGTTACGTACCGCCGTGCGGTACTGATTGCGTGAATACAAGTAGGTGTCAAAGCCCACGTCAACGGCAACCGCCGTGCGGCCTTCGATGCCGTTCGGCATGGAGTCAAGGCGCTTGCGGATCATCGCGAGCTCCGAGCGCATGGCCGACATCTCCGTCATCAGTCCGTCGTTGGTCTGCGTCGGCACGCCCGCGAGCGCAAGCGGGAACTTGCCTTCGTTCATCTGCTCCAAGATGCCGCGATAACGGCGCGTGTTCTCCTTGTTAATGACGAACTCGCCCTTATGCACGATGCCCGCAGGCGTGTACTTGCCGCCGTCGCCGGTGTAGCCACCTTCGGCGAAGCCAGAGACGGCGGCCTTTGCGGCACCCAGAAGCCCGTACAGAATTGCACTCAGGGCCGCGCCCGTGGCAAGACCAACGAATGTCTTATCTGCAAGTTCCTTACCGACGATCTGCGCCACAAGAATCGGTACGAGCGCGTTGAGCACGTCCAGCGCGATCAACAGGGTATTCTTACCGTAGTCAGCCTGCGCCGTCAAAAGGTCAAGAAACGCGTTGCTCGTGGTTTGAAACAGCGCGTTGTAGAAGTCATCGGTAAATCCGAGTTGCGTGTCATAGGCAGCAGCCTGCTCTGCAAGCGCTTGCAGGCTGAGTTCTTTGGCCTGTACGAACTTGTCGTTCAGCTTTGCAATGACCTTCTCAAACTTGCTCGGCTGCTCGGCCAGGCTGGCGTTTAGTTGGTCGATGCCGTCCTGATATGACAACACGCCCTCGGTGATGGAGTTCGTGATCTTGGCGACGGCCTCTTCGCTGGC
>DNLG01000058.1:0-128 GCA_003488525.1 Bacteroidota bacterium
GGACTTGTCACAACGGACGCGCTCGACATGGGAGCTATCACGTCGCGCTACACCAGCCGGCAGGCTGCCGTCATGGCGATCAATGCCGGCTGCGACGTCGTGCTGATGCCGGAAAACGCCGACGAGGC
>DNLG01000058.1:424-3971 GCA_003488525.1 Bacteroidota bacterium
CGGCGATCAAGGCGGTTGACCAGAACGCCCATGCCCTTATCGCGCTGCGTGCAGCCGACGAGGCGATCCGTATCGTCGGTGCCTCGGAACTGCTTCCCATAACCGGAGCACGTCACGTAGCCGCATTTGCCATTGTGGACGACCACAGCGTCGATGCTGCAACAACGTGGTTCCAGTCGATCGCTCAGGGGGCTGATGTCAACATCGATTTCGGCTATGTGGATCTTTCGATCACGCCGGAAGAGTCTGCCAGCCTTGTCGAGGGGATCACGGAGGCGGATCTTGTGATCTTCGGGATCTTCGGCAAGGCGGTTGCCTTCCGCGGTCAGCTCGGTCAGGTCGATCGTCTGCCCGAGATCGTGCGTACCCTTTCTGCCGGCAGGCCCGGTGTGGTTGTCGCCTGCGGTAGCCCCTATGGAATCAGCCCCGACATCGCCGATACGGTGATGTACACGTTTTCAGATACGCTTCCGTCGATCGCTGCGAGCGTTCTTCGTCTGATCGGAAGAGCGGTTCCGCAGAATTAGCGTAGCTTTGTCCGAAATCGTCCGCTGACCAAGGGTGTCCTGCTCTGCAGGCCCCATGAAATCGAGAAATCGAAGGTCGGCGGAATTACGACCCGCATCGACAAAAAACCGGCATGACAACTCTACTCATCACCGGCGGAGCCGGCTTCATCGGCAGCAACCTCGTGCGCATGGTTGCCTCGGCCGGTCAGTACCGGCTGATCATTCTCGATGCGCTTACCTATGCCGGAAATCTTGAGAATCTCTCCGGAGTGATCGACGGCACCAACGTCGTGTTTATCCACGGCTCGATCAACGACGGCGATCTACTCAAGCGCGTCTTTTCCGACTACAGCATTGATGCCGTGCTGCATCTGGCCGCCGAGTCCCATGTTGACCGGTCGATCGCCTCGGCAGCCCCCTTCATCGAGACCAACGTTACCGGAACACTCTGCCTTCTCGAGGCGGCACGCGCTGCCTCGGTCGGCAGATTTGTGCACGTTTCCACCGACGAGGTGTATGGCACTCTCGGACCCGATGATGCGCCGTTCACCGAAGAGACCCCTCTGCAGCCAAACTCGCCGTATTCGGCCTCGAAGGCCGCGAGCGATCTTCTCGTGCGTGCCTTTGTGCATACCTACGGGATGGACTGCGTCACGACTCGGTGTTCGAACAATTATGGTCCGTATCAGTTCCCGGAAAAGCTCATTCCGCTCATGACGCTCAATGCTCTGGAGGGCAAGTCACTGCCCGTGTACGGGGACGGACGTCAGGTACGCGACTGGTTGCACGTGGAGGATCACTGCCGCGGGATCATGCTGGCACTCGAACATGGCCGCAGTGGTGAGGTGTACAACTTTGGCGGCTACGGCGAGCGCTTCAACATTGACATCGTTCACCGCATCATCGAATTGACGGGTGCAGACACCTCGCTGATCGCACATGTGACGGACCGTCCCGGACACGACCGACGCTATGCGATCGATCCGCGGAAGGCGACCTCAGAGCTCGGCTGGCAGCCGGTTCACAGTGTCGAAGAGGGACTGGCCGCGACCATCGACTGGTACAGGAACCACAGCGCATGGTGCGAGAGCGTGCGATCCGGCGCCTACCTGGAGTATTACGCGAAACATTACGGAACATCACTCTAATCGAAGGTTCATCAATGGCACTTCGCCGTGTCGGACGTCCACGAACGACGGGCAGTCGTTCCGAGCAGCAACTGATGTCGAAGATCCTCGACGGTTCGGTCACCGTTGGCGTGGTCGGCCTTGGATATGTCGGCCTGCCCCTTGCCCTGGAGTTTGCCAAAGAGGGCATTCGCACCATCGGTATCGATGTCAGCGCCGAAAAGGTCAAGAGTCTCTCTGCCGGTAAGAACTACATTCAGGATCTTAACGACGACGAGATTCGTGACGTGGTCAAGAAAAAGAAGACGCTGACGGCCACTCTGGACTTCGGTGTCTGCGGTCAGTGCGACGTGATCTACGTCTGTGTGCCGACGCCGTTCACGCCGAATAAGGACCCCGACATCTCGCACATCGTGCATGCCACCGAGGGTATTGCGGCGCATCTTCGAAAGGGGCAGCTGGTGATCCTCAAGAGCACCACGTTTCCGGGCACGACCGAGAAGTACGTCAAGCCGATCCTTGACCGTGTTGGTTTGGAGTGTGGCAAGGACTACTTCCTTGCATTCTCACCGGAGCGGATCGATCCGGGCAATCAGGTCTGGACAACCAAGAACACGCCCGTCGTTGTCGGCGGCGTCAGCGCTGCCTGCACTGATCTGGCCATTGCCATCAATCGCAGGATCATCACCGACGTTGTACCCGTCAGCACGCCGGCCGTTGCCGAGATGGAAAAACTGCTCGAGAACATCTTCCGCAGCGTCAACATCGCGCTGGTCAACGAGCTGGCTCAGCTGTGCGACCGGCTCGGCGTGAACATCTGGGAGGTTGTCGAGGCCGCCAAGACCAAGCCCTTCGGGTTCATGCCGTTCTATCCCGGACCCGGCATCGGCGGTCACTGCATTCTGATCGATCCCTACTACCTGTCATGGGCTGCTCGGGAGGTCGACTTCGTCACCAACTTTATCACGCTCGCGGCAGAGGTCAACGAGTCGATGCCATTCTACGTGCGTGCGATGATCGAGCGCGAGATCGCCAAGCAGCCGGTAACGCTCAAGAGCGCCAAGGTGCTTCTGCTTGGCATGGCCTTCAAGAAGGACGTCGATGACCTGCGGCATTCTCCTGCCCTGAAGGTGGCCGAGCTGCTTGTCGAGGATGGCATTGAGAACATCTCATATTTCGACCCGTACATCCCGAGTGTCCGTGTACACGATCGAACGCTGACGTCGCGCAAGAACCTTACGCCGGCCTACATCAAGCGCCACGACGTTGTCGTGATCACCACTGATCATTCGGCGTTCGATGTCGACATGATCTGCCAGAATGCCAAGGTGGTCATCGACACCCGAAATGCCACCAAGAACGTCAAGGGTCCGCACCGCAACATCGTTCTGCTTGGAGACGGCAAGTGAAGCGCGTCCTGAGCGTGGTCGGCGCCCGGCCGAACTTCATGAAGGTGGCTCCGATCCACCGGGCCTTCGCTGCCGATCCCGAGCGATGGGACCATCGCATCGTCCACACGGGTCAGCATTACGACGCCAAGATGTCTGACGCCTTCTTTCAGGATCTCGACATGCCGCACCCGGCATGGTTTCTCGGGGCAGGGGGCGGAAGCCACGCCGAACAGTCTGCCAAGGTCATGGTCGGTTTTGAAAAGGTCTGTCAGGAAGCACAGCCCGACTATGTCGTTGTTGTGGGTGACGTCAATAGCACGATCGCCTGCGCCCTGGTGAGCGTCAAGATGGGCATTCGCACGGCGCATGTCGAGGCAGGTTTGCGTTCTTTCGACAGGTCCATGCCCGAGGAGATCAACCGACTGGCCACGGATGCCATCGTCGATGATCTGTTCGTGACCGAGCAGAGCGGCCTTGATCACCTTCTTCGCGAAGGGGTCGACGCATCGCGCGTGCACTT